>NZ_MLHJ01000082.1 GCF_001998965.1 Rodentibacter rarus | reverse complement strand
CATATTCAGAAAAATTATCTGCCCAATAACGCCCACAAAGCCCATCGGCAAAGTCGGTTTCTTTACTTCTCACCCAAGTTCGGGTGAAAGCAAGTGGAATAGTTTGACCGAGGATGAAATCTGTTCGTTGTTCAACCACTTGACCGGAAAAAACATCGATGGGGTCGCCTTTGGTGATTTTATCTTTAGCTGGGTTAAAGCGGTGGATGCCACTATTTTGAGGAAAAATGCAGGAAAAAGGAGGCTTATTTCGCAGTGTGAAATATACCCCGGTGTATGCGATGATTTGAGCGATTTTACGAAATCTCATATTTTGCAAAATGGATGAAGAATTTGACCGCTTGTATTATATTTTCTCATTCTCAGTTTCAAAGTATCCTTTTTCTGCAACTGTAATACACTCAATCCTTGTATAAGGATCCTCCGTAGCATTTGGAGCATAAATAGCAATTCCTAATTCGTAGCTTGTAAATCCTACATATTCCTCTTCTTCAATATTCCTATCGAATTGTGATATATATTTTAAGCAATCCGAGTAACTCATATCAGATAAATCTCTACTATTAAAATAGACAGAGCAACCAGTAAAAAGAATATATTTTAGTTTAAAATCTTTATTCATATATCCTAACGCAATACCACTTTCAAAAAAGTCATTAGTAGATTTTTCTGATGTATAAACATTTTCATTTTCGCTGGAAGTAAATTTTACACCATTTAATATATTTTTATTTATGAAATCTCTATCCATTCCAAAATATAAATCGCCAACATTTATGAAAGGGGTTATTATAAACATATATTCTCCTATTTTATTTTACCCTGTTTTTTATACCATTGTGTTAATTGCTCTATACCGTCATCATATTTGTTTCCAAACTTTCTCTTAATATCATCAACATCCATTTGAAAAGCTTCTTGAAACTTTCCATTTTCAATTAAATCTTTTTGTTTATTCCTATAATTTTTAGAGCCAGCAATATTATCAAAAGAGGCTGTTTGTTTATGATCATTTGTTTCCATTGTTAATGCACCGCCATTAGTTCCTTTATTACCAGCAGCTTGACTTGGCATATGATGCTTTTGTTCTACAGTTGTATTTTTTAGTGTTGGATGAGGAGAATTGTCAAAATCTAAATCTTTATATGCTCCACCTTTCACTTTAGTATTTTTAGATTTAACAATAGTCTTTTTAATCTCTTTACTAAAATCATCAATCCCCAACCTAATCTTTCCCAATCCATTTTTTATGCCTCTCCTAGATGGAGGGAATCCCATTTCAACGGCTACGATAAGCGCTTGCTGTACCGGTGAGAATTCTTCTGCAATTTCTGCTACTTGTGCTTTGCTTGAACCAAAAAACACATTGGGCGAACCTGATTTTATTACCGCTCCACAAGTCGTTTTATCTCCTTTTCTTGCCACATTTTTTCCCCCAACAAATACCGTTTCACTTCCCTCTGCTATCATCTGTGAAGCATGGTTATTACAAGCTACTGAATTGGGAATGAGAGTTGTGGCAATAGGCTTACCATTGACTAAAACAGAAGGGTTGCCCTGTTCAATTATGCCATCAGGCGAATCAAAGCAATCATCAATAAATTTTTGTGCTTCTTCAGCGGCTTTATCTATCCAATTTGGCTCACTACTTAAAGACAAAAGCCCATAAACAGAATAGGTTAGTCTAGCTGCTATACCTATTGGACCGAGTAAACCACACAATAAATAAGGGGCAGAGGCTACCATTGTACCAACCACGGCTCCAGCTAATGCGCCCCAGATACTTTTGTGCTGAATAATATCTGTCTGCCTTGCCACTGGCTCAACACAATCTGTATCACTGACAAGTTGGACTTTTGATCGTTGGAAATTGTTAATTCGTTGTGTAATACGTTCAACGATATCTGGAGACGAATTATTCACAGTCCGGCACTCAATGAAGTTGATTTAAAGATGAAGATAACTTGTTGCAAATACTATTTTTGGATTACCCTCATTGAGAATAGAAGTTTGCCTATCCATTTGAGAGAAAAGATGAAAATGAATATATGGACTGAATGTTACCACAAGACTAATAAATGTCACTGTATGAATTTTATCTAAATGAGACTGACAATAATCTAAACAAGCCCTGTTCAGGGTGACAAAATAATCATTTAAATATTTTGTCATTGGTAGTAATGTACTGACACTTAGTTTAAGTTCTTTCAGTGAGGTCAATATGGCATTAATTGGATTTGCGAGAGTTTCCAGTGTTCAGCAGGATTTAACCCTTCAACTTGATAAATTAGAAAAAGCAGGTTGCGAAAAGATTTTTTCAGGCAAACATTCCGGTAAAGAAGAAGCGAATAAACAAAAATTAGAAGAATTACTCAATTATGTTCGTGAGGGTGATGTCGTTGTCGTCACCAAACTTGACCGATTGGGGCGTTCGCTAAAACAAGTTTTAACGGTACTTGATCGGCTCAAAGAAAAAAATGTTGGATTTAAAGCATTAGAACAGCCTATCGATACGACAAAAGACAATGACCCTATATCCATCGCCATGATTCAATTACTCGGCTTATTTGCTGAAATGGAAAGAAATTTCATTGTAAGTAGGACAACCGAAGGAAGATTAAATAAAGGTGTGAAAGGTGGAAGAAAACCTTTATCCCCTGAAATTAGAGCCAAAATAGCCAAAGAGACAAGAAAAGGAGACAGTGCCAGTGTAATTGCTAAACGATATGGTGTAACGCCTAGAACCGTTTATAGGGTAAGAGCAGAAAGTAAAGGGATTACACAAATTAGAGAAAACCAAAATCACTTGTTCAAGTGATTTGTACTATCATACAAATTGGAAACGAGAGAGTGTTGCTATTGTTTTTGGATGAGAAAAAGTAGGGCGTAGCGAGCATACCTATGAAAAGGTTATTTATAGATATGAGCTGATTAACGAGGTATACAAATAAACAAATAATTATATAAATCTATTTTTATAGTTTTATTTTTTTATATGTTGTATTATTCTATTTAGAGGTAGCAATGTATCTATCTGATTAAAAAATTTGAGAGGTTACTATGAAAATTATCTCGGTTCTTAGCCAAAAAGGAGGTAGCGGAAAAAGTACCATTTCAATCAATATAGCCCGTTGTTTACAATTGAAAGGGTATAATGTTGTCTTGATTGATACTGATCCGCAGGCTTCCGCTAGAGAGTGGAATGCGTTAGCATCTGATGAATTTTTTCCAGTGTACGGTTGCGACAAAGGAATATCTGAAAAAGATATTAAGCAACTTGAAAAACTAGCAGATTTTGTTGTAATTGATGGTGCACCAAGAATAGAAAAAAGTATGGCTGACGCTATCCGTCTTTCTAACTTTATTTTAATACCGTTAAAGCCATCACAGTTCGATATATGGGCGTGTAAAGACAGTATCGAACTTGTACAAACTCGAATGCAGATTGATGAAAGATTGAAAGCTGGTTTAGTGCTTAGTCAGACAAACAAGCAAACTAATCTGACAAAAGATGTTGTACAGTTCATTGATGAAAATTTTGATATACCACTGCTTTCACAAAGTACAGGGCTTAGAGTGAGCTATGCAGAGGTATTAAGTGATGGGCGTACTGTTTTCGAAGGACAGTCCAAAGAGGCTAAAGAGGAAATTACGCAAATTACTGATGAAATTTTAATAATGCTAGGAGTACCAAATGAGCAAGCCTAAATTAACAAAAGGATCATTATCCTTAGGAAGTATTGAAAAAAAAGCAATGCCGGAACTGAAATCGAATTTATCTTCTAATGAGCAACAAACATCTATTTACTTGAATACAGAGATCTATAAGGCAGCGAGACAATACGCAATGCAAAATGATATGAGCTTCAAGCAGTATGTTAATGAGTTAATCCGTTCTGATTTAGAACAGAAAGGGTTAATATAAATAAAAATACATTTATATAATAATATAAATGTATAAGGAGTAAGTTATGACTTCTCAAGAAGAACGTATCTAACGTGAAAAGTTGGTACAGTTTGCATTAGATAATAATCTTCTTGAAGGCCTGATTATAATCATAAATAATGATGTTTTAGGGTTATCTCAAGAATAGGTTAATGGAACAATAAGTTTTCAAAAAATCAAAGATGAAAAGCATATGAAATATACTGAATTTACGATGCTTACTGATAAAACAAGGCGTAAAGAAACAATAATAACACTTGAATTACATTAAAAATAATGGCATAATTAATAAAAAATAAACCTTAATTTAAACACGTTATTATGCCTAGTATAACAGACTTAGAAACTCAAATTTTTGAAAAAGAAGGCGTCAGAGTTATTATTAGAGGTGGCTCTAAGACGGAAGTTCCAGAGTATTCTTTTTCAAGAAGATTACCCGATTCCAGTAACTTATCTGACTTGAGAGATAGAATTGCAAGAACTTTGGCTGATGATAAATTTGAAACATCAATAGTTTTAGGGGATGGAAATTCATCTCCACATGGTTTGACGGGAATGGAGAAGGCTAGAAATAGCTATAAATAAAAAAAACAACAAAATGAGTACATTTGCTTGTAGTTGTGATTTTACAGACAATCAAGATTAATTTGATGAGCCAATTTTATGCATTTATATTCTCATTTTTTAGTTAATGGAAAATTTTATGGACTAACTCATTTTAATTGCCAAACAGTAGAAGTTGAAATAGATAGTGAAGTTTATAAGGTTTCCTTAGAATTTGGTTGTCATTGCTTTACAGATGAAAAGGAAAATGGTCCTTTTTATCGCAGGGAAGGAGAGCGCAGTAGATATTGGTCTCAACAACGTTATGATGATTCATTAGCATTGCCAGATGTTATACGAAAAGCATTATTAAACCGTTCAACTTATGTTATTCCTTTTAAAACAAATGGAACGGAGCAATATCATTATCTAGATGATGGTTATTTTGCTATTTTCTTCTATGTTAACTCAATAGATATTAATCAAAAAACTATGAAAATTTATGTTGTGTCTGCTTATGATAAAACAACATATAATGGACAGCTCCCAAATGGGAAAGCTTACAAATTAGCTTGGATTTTAAGTAAAAGGGTAAGAGGTGAGTTTGTGTTATCATAAACTTGAAATATGCATATAAATAGCATATTATAATCACACCGATACATTACTGGGACAACAGAAATGTTGGGTATCGGGTCGGATGAAACACTCCCCTAGCCTGTGAGCAGGATAACCAAAGACTAACGCCTTATTCTCTTTTTAGAGAAACAAAAAGCACCTTAGTGGTGCTTTTTGTTTTTTTGAAAAATCTATCAATGTATAGACAATTTTTTTCTTATTATGTCAATGGTTCACTATGCATTTAACCGACAGAATGGGGGGTTCTATTTCCACCTTTAACTCATCACTAAAGGTATTTTTTGTTCCTAATTTAGATTTAAAACTGTCATTAACAGCTAAAAACACCAAGTAATTCCGTAAATCTTCGGTAGTGACATCTTCAATGCTAGAGTAATGTTCATCCAGGATGTTTAGTTCTCCTATTCTTCTTTGGTATTCAGCTTCTTTGATCCAATTACTAATAACTGATTGGATTGTATTGAATACGATGGCAATATTTTTTGAGATGCTCCAAATTCATGATATAGGATATAGGCAGCGATCTTTGCTTGTTCTTTAGGTCTTTTTCCAGAATAAGCCATTATTATTCTCCACACAATTAAATGATAATTTATCATTTAAAATTTGATAAAAAGCAAGCCATTCATAATGTATTCTTTCTGAAATGGATAGCCATAAGTAAATAACCCATTGTTTTACTTAACTTTATTTCTTAATAATGATATAATTATACTTATAGATAGGTCAAAAAACCATTCCTCTGGGGACAATAGAAGACCTCTATTTTTTATAGATATGAGAAGGAATATTAAGATGAAGATTTTTAAATTTGAAAAACTAAGAAAAGAATATTTAGTGTTAAGCTTGAAAGCTCTAATAGCGGCTAGAGCAAATCTTATTAGTTTTTGTAAAAACTCACGTTTTTCAAAAAACGCTTTCAAGCTTAACACACATTATTAAAAAAGTCAATAAAAAAACAATGAATTATAATTATTTTTTGAAATCTTCTCACAAGCTATTGAGCATTGTTCAAACTGCCCCAAGCTGTTCGGCCAATTTTTTTAATTTTAGCCCTTGTTTTCTTAAATTATAAGCCATTCCTCGTCTGCCTTTCACATCAAAATCAAGCATTGCGAGTGCTTTCAAGCTAGTCGCAACAGCTAATACTAATAAAAGAAGCGTTGCAATCAGAATGTATTCTGATACTTTCACATAAATCACCTTCTTAGCACGATAAGGCTAGTAGCATATTATTAACCCTGGGAAACTTATCTATTATTTTCACTTCTAAATTTTTACCAATTCACAATCCACTATCTTAAATCCACGCACCTTTACCTCATCACTAAAGGTATTTTTTGTTCCTAATTTAGATTTAAAACTGTCATTAACAGCTAGAAACACCAAGTAATTCCGTAAGTCTTCGGTAGTGACATCTTCAATGCTAGAATAATGTTCATCCAGGATGTTTAGACAATCACGAGCGTATACTCCATATTCGTGTGAGCTCATTTTAGGATTCTGCGTATCTAGTTTGACGTATTTGCCATAATTATTTTTGTGGGGGAATTTTGGACGTTTCTTGATCGGCTTTTCATAAGAAATATTAAACTCAATGCCAATTATCTTACGCCCTCGCTTAATCGGTTCATATTCAATAAACAAATCTGATTTATCATTAATTTCTGTCAGTGCTGGTGTTAAGACCCATTGTTTTAAATTGTTATAGCGATCATATCTTTCTTCAAGCTGAAGCCATTTTTTTAAATCCTCCAGTGAAATATATCTCTCTCCCACCCGCTTATACTGTGTTAATAACTCATATAGGCGGATTGAATGAACGCTAGAAAAGCCCGAAATATGATTTAATTGATACTGGGTAAACTGTCCTTTTAATTGAGTTAGATAGGGCATTACTTCGTTAGTCATTGCAATGCGAAAACGTCCCTCTTTTTTGAAATACGTTCTTGATGATACCCAACGAAATTCTGTTACACGCTCACTATCTTCAGTTCTAACACTGCGATCATAAATTCTTTTAATTGCCATTTGAATTTGCTTATAGGCATTATCTATACTAACTTCTGGAAATTTATGCACAAAATCACCAACCGTAAATTCAAAAATTTGCTGTTCACTTTTTGGATCCATTGTGCCAATAGTCAAAGCTAACAGTCTCATTTCATCTAAGGTCAGACGATAGCTCGCTTCAATTAGGCTATTTGCCTTTACTACCGTTAAATCATTTACCATAACATTAACTAGGGAATCTATAAAACTAGGTTGAACATATTACAATAACTAGAAAATATATCAATCTAGTTTAAAACAGTAAATCTCTAGTCATTTAACAGTAAATTTCTAGTCGTTTAACAGTAAATCTCTAGTCATTTAACAGTAAATCTCTAGTCGTTTAGAGAGCTAACTCATTGTAAACAAAAGTTTTTATCTAGCCGAAAACAAGATAAAAATATAAAAAAATAAAAATAGAGCCTAACGGCTCTTTTTGGGCTTTTAGCCCTGTTTTTTTCTTTTTATTTTTAGCTAAAACCCTTGTCTCACAAGGCTTTATCGAGGTTTTAGGGTTATAAATAACCTGATTCGTAAAATCCGTCATTCGCTAAAAACAACGTTTTTGGGGAATGACGGATTTTATATTTCTTAATATTAATTTGCTTTAATTACAGGATCTATCAATATTTGTATTGAATGAAATTGAAAAAAATACTATGATTTAAGCGCAAAATAATCAAGTTGAAAGCTGCGATCTTCGTATCTATAACCACTTTGCTTGATACTTTGAAAGTTGCATAAGTCTTGAAAGAGCAACGTTCTAACTGCGGTTAGATGACTAAAACTTGAGTCTAGCAAGTAATCTAGATGCCCTTTGTTGCGTTATGCAACCAAACCGAGCCTACGGTTAATTAGGTGCCCTTAAGGCTTGCAGTTCAGCCTATCAAAATGAACGGAGAAGCTGTAATAACCTGAAATGCTTCGTCCCTCGGGTTCGGTTATCGCTCAAGCCTGGCAACTTGATGAAGAGCCTTTTAAGACTGCGGACACGTCGGAATGCCAATTCTGACGACAGTTGTTTGAATCGTCCACCCTGATGGGGATTACATTTTGCCCCATTGGGTAAAACGTAATCTTTGACTTTTTTCATGATTACGGAGAATAAAAATGACTTGAAATGCTTGTAACATTAAAAACTACACAAGATATGATACGCCCTGTCTTGTTACGCTGTATCTTCAGCAATAATCAATGAACTTCAATGTGATAATGTTATTTTGGTTTTACTAAGGTTTTCCATCAATAAACACGAGCAGAGGTACAGGGCTTTAAGTATCTGAAATTGCCCAACAAAAATGACATATCTACATCCATTGAACATTATTGGTTTAATCAAACACCTACGCTCTGTTTGATTTCACACTAACACTTAACATTCCATTTAGGAGAAACGCAATGCGTGATCTCGTTTATTCTGTTTCCGTCTTATGTAAGCATAATAAAGACGGCTCTTTTGGCACGGCCGCAGAAAGACAAAAGTCTTTAAAGGCGGCAATGCAAAGCCTGTCTGATGCCGGGTATGGTATTCGTGATGTCAAGCAACTTAAAGGTAAACATATTCGCTACCTTGTCGAAAAATGGAAATCCGATCCGAATATCTCAACCGGCACCATCAAAAATAGAATGAGCCATTTAAGGTGGTTAGCTGAAAG
Organism: Rodentibacter rarus; assembly: GCF_001998965.1. Taxonomy (GTDB): domain Bacteria; phylum Pseudomonadota; class Gammaproteobacteria; order Enterobacterales; family Pasteurellaceae; genus Rodentibacter; species Rodentibacter rarus. The sequence goes on along the minus strand of NZ_MLHJ01000082.1, from coordinate 921 downwards.
GATTGGAAATCCTCGTATCGTAGAACGCTCTAATTCAAGCTATCACATCGAAAATAGAAAATATGTAGATAACCATAGTAATAAAGCAAAAAGCCTCTTAGAATCGAATTTAGAACGCTTAACGGACGATTTTGTAAGGTATTCCCTTCGCCTTCAGCAAGCATTTGGGTTAAGGCGGGAAGAGGCCATCAAATTTCAGCCTAAATTTGCTGACCGGGAGACTGAAATTGTGTTAAAAGGAAGTTGGTGCAAAGGTGGACGTGAGCGAATGATTCCTATTACAACCCCTGAACAACGTCGTTTACTCGATGAAATTCACGTATTTTGTCGGGAAAATAATACTCAATCACTCATTCCTCGTCATAAAACTTACGAACAACAAATGCGTACCTATGAATACCAAACGGCAAAAGTGGGGGAGGTTAAAAATCACGGTTTGCGCCACCGCTATGCTCAGAAACGTTATGAGGAATTGTCAGGTTTACTTTCTCCTAAGAAAGGTGGGAAAACCTCTAGAAGGCTCTCTGAAAGCGAAAAACAAGCAAATCAAGAAGCGAGGTTACAAGTCAGCAGTGAGCTTGGGCATAACCGAGAGGAAATTACTGCTGTTTATCTTGGGCGATAGCGGGTATCGCCCGTTTATTTTTGAATTTTAAAATTTTTGTATGCCGATATTATTGAGCGCTTTAGAGTGTTCTTCGGAAATTACAGCTCTGAGACTGTAATAACACAGAACATCCCCCATTGGATGTCCGGTTTCTATTCTTATATGGGGTTTTGGTTCCCCCTCTCCGATAATTACTTTATCATTAATGGCGATAGTTACATTATTATCTAATATAATTAGATAACCGTGGTTATCTTGATGTATTAAAATGTCTTTTATCATATTTTATAACCTATATGTCAATGATCTTCCAA
>NZ_MLHJ01000081.1 GCF_001998965.1 Rodentibacter rarus | reverse complement strand
TTGGAAGATCATTGACACACTTGCAGTAATAAACCGGAATAACGCCCGACTAAATTGCGTAGATCCGCCTCTTTTAATGATCGCCAGTGCTTTTTCATTAAAGCTTCAACAAGCTCCTCCCAAGAACTGGTTTCTTTCGATTCGTTCTCGCTCCCCCCTTCTACAATAATTGGTAAGTCAGCCCAAGAACCATCTAAGAGACGGGTTACTGCCGCAAATGCAACCGCATTACGTTTATAAGCACGATAGAAGTTCCGAAAATCAAGTTTATTTGGGTAACCAAATTCTGCCCATAATGTCCGCCGTTTTGTATTTCCCGCACCAAAAAGCGCACTTAAAAAGGCTTGTCGTTGTTGTTCAAAATCCATAAATTACCCCAATAAAATCCCAACAGAAACGGGTTGATAAAGCTCCGTTAGCGCATAAACCATCGCATCTAATCGGTCAGGAGATTTTTTTGCTGTTACCGGTACATATTCCATAAGCTGATTTTCTAGTTTGTATAGTGAACCGGCGTGCCGAACCTTGCCCTGTGAATATAAAGCTGAGATTGGTTCCGCTCGGGCAAATTTGCTTTTATTTGCGTGAATCCGGATAATCCGACCACGAAAACCTGCATTCTTTAACGTTTCTTCTGCCATATCGCCCCCTTGGTTAGTTTCAATCACAATGCAATCGGCATTATGTTCTTGGTAAGCGAACATAGCTTTAGCCGCCCAATCACTTGGCGAATATTTACCGGAATAATCGGCATCAACAGAATAAAACCGATCACGTCCGTAACCATAGCCGCTTGCCACAACAATTCCGGTTTCATCACTTTCATCGGAATTTGTTGCTTGCGGATCGATAGCAACAACGGTACGAGTTAATTCAAATGCTATAACAAGCTCTCGTGCCGCCACAATCATTGATTCGGTCCATAATGCTCCTTCCGCATTAAATCGTCTTGGCGCTTGCATATACTGCGCCTCAGCGGTTCAACGATCCGTCTTGCGGCAG
>NZ_MLHJ01000080.1 GCF_001998965.1 Rodentibacter rarus | reverse complement strand
ATGGCTTTTTCCGGTATTATGTAGCAAATGCATAAAACAGAAATTTTAACCAAAACATAGGGACACACTGCGTGTGTCCGTTATAAAATCAAATTATTTCAATAGGTTAAAACTCGGACACACGCAGTGTGTCCCTACAAGATAACAAAAAAGTAATGTTGTGCAACTGCTGCATAATACCGGGTATTTTTAAAAGAGAGGCATAAAAAAATCCCCTGATTACTCAGGGGACATCAAAAGGAATTTATGAATAAAATCTCTAAAGTTTAGCTTTATCAAAAGGAATCTCGATAAAACGCTGGAGATTATATTTACATTTCTTTACAAAATCAAGAAAAAAATTTACATTTTCTTGAATTTCACAATTTCCGTGATCACTTCTACGGCTTTTTCCATCCCCTCCAAAGAGATCAATTCGTGCTTACTATGAAAATTGTACCCCCCGGTAAAAATATTCGGGCAAGGCAAACCTTTTTCTGATAAAAATGCCCCATCTGTTCCGCCACGAATCGGTTTATGGATCACATTAATTCCGCATAAATCCATAGCTTTTTCCGCAATAGAAATGGCTTGGGGAGTTTGTTGAACCACTTCATACATATTTTTATAGCTCTCATAAATCACGCATTCAACAGGTATTTTTAACCCTTTTTCAGCATTAAATTTTGCCGTCCAATCCAAAACAAATTGCTTGCGTTGATCAAAGGATTTTAAATCAAAATCACGAATTAAATAATGTAACTCCGCTTTCTCAATGTCCCCGGCAAAATGCTCTAAGTGGAAAAATCCTTCTTTCCCTTCAGTTTTCTCCGGGACTTCATCTTTTGGAAAGCCTTGATGAAAATCACAAGCAAGTGTAAGGGCATTCACCATCTTATCTTTCGCATAACCTGTGTGAATACTTCTTCCGGAAAAATAAACTTTTGCGGTTGCGGCGTTGAAATTTTCGTATTCTAATTCGCCTACTTCCCCACCATCAATGGTATAAGCCCAATCACAAGGAAAATCAGCCAAAGGGAAATACTGCATCCCTAAACCGATTTCTTCATCCGGTGTAAAGGCAATTCTTATATTGCAATGAGGCAATTTTTCCTTTTGAATAATCTCAAGTGCGGTCATAATTTCGGCAATTCCGGCTTTATTATCTGCTCCCAATAAGGTATTGCCATCCGTCACAATCAGGGTTTTACCAATAAGTTGATGCATAAAGGGATAATAGACCGGGCTGATAAATTCTTCTCCGATACCTAAGGCAATATCGCCTCCCCGATAATTTTCAATGACTTCCGGTTTTACATTTTTACCACTACATTCCGGCGAAGTATCCAAATGGGCGATAAAACCGATGGTATGTGAAAGCGCCGGTCTATTTGAAGGAAGGTAAGCGGTAACCACCGAGTGTTTGTTCACCTCGACCTTTTGCAAACCTAAATCGATTAATTCTTTCTGTAAATATTTCGCAAGTTTCATTTGTCCAATGGAGCTTGGCGAAGATTTTGCATTGGGTTTTGACTGTGTATCGAAAGAAACATAGTACAAAAATCGGTTTAATAAATTGTTTTTATAATAATTTGTGTCCATTCTTACCCCCCTTTATGACTTATGGTTTTCACTTTAACCTAAACTTCACAATAGAGTTTTGATATATAGCAAACATTCAATAATTAACTGAAAAATAAGCCTTAAAAAGAAAAAGTGCGGTTAATTTTCTGTTTGTTTTTATGAGGGGAAATTTTTTTACTTTATCAATCATGAAATCCTTTCCATTACAAAAAATTCGCTATATCATAAGCACCTATTTTTATGTCGCCCCTGCACTCTTGCAGGTTTTTATTTCTACTCAGTACCAAACTATTGGTGAAATTAGGGAGAAAACCAAAGCTAGTGGAAAATCCGGTTCAAAACAAGCCTATTATTGAGCTTCGTTCAATCAAAAAATCCTACGGTTCCAATACCATTATCAATGACTTCAACTTAACCATTAATAATGGTGAATTTGTCACTATTCTTGGTCCCTCAGGCTGTGGTAAAACAACGATATTACGCTTGTTGGCAGGCCTTGAGGAATTAGATTCAGGTCATATTATTTTGGATGGTGAAGACATCACCGATGTACCCGCTGAAAAACGCCACATCAACACCGTTTTCCAAAGTTATGCCCTATTCCCGCATATGACGATTTTTGAGAACGTCGCTTTTGGTTTGCGTATGCAAAAAGTCCCTGAGGCTGAAATCAAACCTCGTGTACTTGAAGCCTTGCGTATGGTGCAATTGGAAGAAATGGCGGATCGTAAGCCAACCCAATTGTCAGGCGGTCAACAACAACGTATTGCGATTGCCCGTGCGGTTGTCAACAAACCGAAAGTGTTGTTGCTGGATGAATCTTTATCCGCATTAGATTATAAATTACGTAAACAGATGCAATATGAACTTAAAGTATTGCAACGTCAGTTAGGCATCACTTTTATTTTCGTCACCCACGATCAAGAAGAAGCGATTACTATGTCTGACCGCATTGTGTTAATGCGCAAAGGTAAAATCGCTCAAGATGGTTCACCACGAGAAATTTATGAAGAGCCGGCAAACTTATTTGTTGCACGTTTCATCGGTGAAATCAATGTGTTTGACGCTACCGTGATTGAACGTAAATCCGACAATGTGGTGCTGGCAAATGTTGAAGGTCGTGTCTGCGATATTTATACGGATATGCCGGTCAAAAAAGATCAAAAACTTCAAGTTCTTCTCCGCCCTGAAGATATTGTGATTGAAGAGCTTGATGAAAATGAACAGTCTAATGCTATCATCGGTCATATTATTGACCGCACTTACAAAGGAATGACGTTGGAATCTACCGTAGAATTTGACCATAACGGTATGCGTGTGCTTGTCAGCGAATTCTTTAACGAAGACGATCCGCATATGGATCACAGTGTTGGACAACGTGTTGGCATTACATGGCACGAAGGTTGGGAGGTTGTACTCAACGATGAAGATAATTAATAACAAATTTCAGAAAATTACTGTTGCAATTATCTTCAGTTGGCTTATTTTCTTTGTGCTAATTCCAAACTTGTTGGTTCTAGCCGTCAGCTTTTTAACTCGAGATGGTAGCAACTTTTATGCATTCCCGATAACCATTGAAAACTACACAAATTTGTTTAATCCGCTTTATGCACAAGTTGTGTGGAATTCATTGTTTATGTCGTGTATTGCCACTGTGATTTGCTTGATAATCGGTTATCCATTTGCCTTTATGATCAGCAAAATTCACCCCAAATATCGACCGCTCTTGTTATTCCTTGTGGTTTTACCGTTTTGGACGAACTCGCTCATTCGTATTTATGGAATGAAAATCTTCCTTGGCGTGAAAGGGGTATTAAATACAATGCTTATGGATATAGGCATTTTGAGTGAGCCTATCCGTATTTTGAACACAGAAGTGGCGGTCATTATCGGTTTGGTCTATTTATTGTTGCCATTTATGATTTTGCCCCTCTATTCTGCTATTGAAAAACTAGACGGACGTTTACTGGAAGCAGCAAAAGATTTGGGTGCCAACGCATTCCAACGTTTCTTCCGTGTTATTTTGCCATTAACCATGCCCGGTATTATTGCAGGCTGCCTCTTGGTCTTACTCCCGGCAATGGGGATGTTCTATGTGGCGGATTTACTCGGTGGAGCAAAAGTGCTTCTCGTGGGCAATGTGATCAAGAGCGAATTCTTAATTTCCCGCAACTGGCCGTTTGGTTCGGCAATCAGTATTGGTTTAACCATTTTGATGGCATTACTTATTTTCGTTTACTACCGTGCAAATAAACTACTAAACAAAAAAGTGGAGTTGGAATAATGAGTCGTTTACTACGTAATGTGTTTATGTTTGTGGTATACGCTTATTTGTATATCCCAATTATTATCTTAGTGACGAATTCCTTTAACGCAGACCGTTATGGGTTAAGCTGGAAGGGATTTAGTTGGAATTGGTACGAACGTTTATTTAATAACGACACCTTAATTCAGGCAGCCATTCATTCCGTCACTATCGCCTTTTTTGCGGCAACCTTGGCGACAATTATCGGAGGCTTAACAGCAATCGCATTATATCGTTACCGTTTCCGAGGTAAACAAGCCGTAAGCGGAATGTTATTTATCGTGATGATGTCACCGGATATCGTTATGGCGGTTTCCTTGTTGGCATTGTTTATGGTTGTTGGCATTTCATTAGGTTTCTGGTCATTACTCTTGGCCCATGTTACCTTCTGTTTGCCTTATGTAACGGTCACTATTTTCTCACGTTTGAATGGCTTTGATGCCAGAATGTTGGAAGCGGCAAAGGACTTGGGGGCAAGTGAGGTCACCATTCTCCGCAAAATTATCGTTCCACTTGCTTTGCCTGCAATCGTGTCAGGTTGGTTATTAAGTTTTACTATCTCATTAGATGATGTTGTGGTTTCTTCATTTGTGAGTGGCGTAAGCTACGAGATTCTGCCATTACGCATCTTCTCATTAGTGAAAACAGGAGTAACACCGGAAGTCAATGCCTTAGCAACCATTATGATCGTGCTTTCTTTGGTATTAGTGATTTTAAGCCAACTCGTCACACGCAAAAATAACCACTAAGAGACAATAAAAGGTTTCACAAAGCCTTTAATATCAAATAGAATACGCCTTGACGCACAATCAAGGCGTTTTTTTATACCTACTGTTTACAGTAGGTGGTTTTTTTACCCCTCTTTTACGGAGAACAAACAAAAATGAAAAAATTTGCAGGTTTAATGACCGCCGGTTTAGTGGCTGCCACCTTAACAGCTTGTAATGACAAAGAAAACAAGCCTGAAAATGCCAATGCACCGGCTACTGCTAATGATACTGTGTACCTCTATACTTGGACAGAATATGTGCCGGATGGTCTTTTAGATGACTTCACCAAAGAAACCGGCATCAAAGTCATTGTTTCAAGTCTTGAATCAAACGAAACCATGTATGCAAAACTCAAAACCCAAGGAGAAGCCGGTGGTTACGATGTTATTGCGCCTTCTAACTACTTCGTGTCTAAAATGGCGCGTGAAGGAATGTTAAAAGAACTCGATCACAGCAAATTGCCTGTCATTAAAGAATTAGACCCTGATTGGCTCAATAAACCTTATGATAAAGGAAATAAATATTCCCTTCCTCAGCTACTTGGTGCACCGGGTATTGCCTTTAATACCAATACCTACAAAGGCTCAGATTTCACCTCTTGGGGCGATTTATGGAAGCCTGAGTTTGCGAACAAAGTGCAATTATTAGATGATGCACGTGAGGTATTTAATATTGCCCTGTTAAAACTCGGTCAAGATCCAAATACTCAAGATCCGGCAATCATCAAACAGGCCTATGAAGAATTATTGAAATTACGCCCCAACGTCCTTTCTTTCAATTCAGACAACCCGGCTAACTCTTTCATTTCCGGTGAAGTCGAAGTGGGTCAATTATGGAACGGCTCTGTACGTATTGCGAAAAAAGAGCAAGCACCTTTAGATATGGTCTTCCCTAAAGAAGGTCCTGTACTTTGGGTAGATACATTGGCGATTCCTAGCACCTCTAAAAACCCGGATGGCGCTCATAAACTGATCAACTATATGTTAAGTGCAAAAGCGGCCGAGAAATTGACGTTAGCTATCGGCTACCCAACAGCAAACGTTGAAGCGAAAAAAGTATTACCAAAAGAAATCACCGAAGATCCTTCTATTTATCCAACAGCTGAAGTCTTGAAAAACAGCTACTGGCAAGATGATGTCGATGATGCCATTCAATACTACGAACAATACTATCAAGAATTAAAAGCAGCGAAATAACCCGGCTTAGTTCCAATACTAAAAGTGCGGTCAAAAAGGTTCATTTTTTCACTATTATGTAGCAGTTACACAAAGTTCGAAAATCGACTAAAAACCGCATTTAAATTTTTATGCCTTTCCTTGTGAAAGGCATTTCTTTTCCCTTAGATTTTACTGAAAATATTGCTATTCTTCGCACTATTTACTATTTTTGACGTAATAAATTTGCTCATCCCTTATTTTCAGTAAGGTATTTATACATTTCTATTTAAATCATCTAAAGCCTATCGCAATCTATATTGCCAGTAATAATTCATTTGTTTTTCTAATTACTTGAAGTAATTTTGTGAAATTTCTTCATAGCGACCCCTCTCATACCTAGATGCTCTTGCTTACGATGATTACTTTGTCAATCTTATTATTAGTCACAGGAAATGATTACCAACGTACCATTATGTCGTTTATGTGTTTATTGAATCTGCCAGAAAATATCAAACACTAGACTTTCTTGCATTATTTGATGAATTTTACCTTTCAATTCTCTCAATAGTTGCAATTCCTGTTCGGCAATTTCATCTTGCACATTGTCTAATTCATTGCGAGCTTTTCGAAGCTGTTTACGGAGTTTTGCAACCTCTTCTTGTAACTGAATTTGTCGTTCAATCCCATCTGTTAACACCAATTCCTTTTCTTTGCTACGCATTGCCTCTTTGAGTTCGCTAATTACATCTTCAGCAGCTTGCATACGATCTTTTGCCCAAGCGTTAATCCGCACACTTTCAGCTTTTAACAATGCATCATTTTCCGCCTTAATACGCGCTTTTTCCCTATCAATTTGCTCTTTCGCCAACTCCTCGAAAACGAGCGGGGGATTTTTAACCGCATTTTGCAAATTGGCTGAAAGTAAAAAGAGCTTTTGTGCAAATTCTTTATCTAACAAATTACCTTGCTCATCACACACGGTAAAAACTAACGATTCTTGACTTTCTGCATTCGACTCTACACTGATTTTATTCAAACGCAACCATCCAGATTTACCTTGATATTGTTCTAACAAACTAATTTTTTCAGGAAAGTTTTTGTAATCAAAAATCAATGTAGCATTTGGTGTATAAGCATTTAATGCTTCATTGATACACCATTGCCCAAGCGGTTGATTTAAGCGATATTCGTAACCTTGCAACGTTGTTGTGCGTGTTTTGCGTGGCAATAAATACCGTCCAATTGGCACACCACCAAACGGAGCATTTTCGAGTAAAAAGTACCAATCTATTTGATTAAACTGGGCTTTTCCGCTAAGAGCAAATAGTGTTACCCCCCAAAACCACTGCTCCATTGCGTTTAAACGCTCTTCGGTCATCACTTTGAGGCGTTCTAACACCGACTGATCAAAACTCGTCACCAACGCATTTTTAGTTTCTTGCACTCTCCCTTCAATTTCATCGGCAAATTGGGCTTGCAACTGATCAAATGCTGTCTTAATTTCATTTTCAGTGCGGCAAGTGGCATAAATATTCGCAATTTGATTTTCAATATCCACGCCTGACTCAATTCGTCCCAACACGTCATCAGATGCCCCTAACACCCCTTGGAACAACTTAAATTTTTCTGTTAATAATTCCAAAACACGTTGATCAGCAAGATTACGTTTGTTTAAGAAATTGATCACCACCACATCAAATTTTTGTCCATAACGATGGCAACGCCCGATTCGCTGTTCCACCCGCTGTGGATTCCAAGGTAAATCATAGTTAATCAATAACGAACAAAATTGTAGGTTTACCCCTTCGCTGGCAGCTTCAGTAGCAATCATAATTTGAGCCTTTTCTTTGAAATGCTCAATCAATGCCGAACGTTTATCTACTTCTGCTGAACCTGTGATTTTTGACGTACCTTGATGGCGAGCGAGCCAATCCTGATAAATCACCACAGAATTAGGATCATTATTAGTGCCACTAAACAACACCACGTTATCGGCATAGCCATTTTGCGTTAAAAACTCAAACAGATATTTCTGCGTGCGTACCGATTCAGTGAAAATAATCACTTTTTGACTCGCCCCAAGTTTACTCATTTCACTAAAGCCTCTTTGAAGTGCGGTCAATAAAGCGATAATTTTGCTATCTTGCTGTAAGCCCTCTGCCAAACGAATAAAGCCTTCAATTTCCGTGATTTCAGCCTGTAAAGCTGCTTGGTTTAATTCATCACTTACAGAAATATCGCTCTCTTCGGCTTCCAATTCATCGACTTCGGCATCTTCTGTCGTTAATTCCTCCCCCTCAAATAAGGTTTCAATGTCGCTCAATGCTTCATCTTGATATTGCTCTTGCTGTAAATGTTGAAGCCTTGCCAAAATCGCTTTTAACGTGCCAAGAACCGCTTGTGGGCTGGAAGCTAATAGTTTTCGCAAAATCAAAGCAGTTAAATGTTTATGCCGTTTTGGCAAAGCGTAACTGCTTTCTTTACGTAAAAATTCAGAGATTTGCTCATAAAGGGCAAATTCTGCCACTGTTGGCATAAATTCTTGAGTAATGGTTTTACGTTCGGTATAACGCACATATTCCAACACATTTTTGCGTAGCGTACGTTTGACAAAATTCGCCATTCTCTCTTTGAGTTCAGCGATATTGCCACGGCGGACAAATTCTTTTTGGAAAAATTTGCGGTCGCCAAAAATATGCTCATCTAGCAAAGTCGATAAACCATACAGTTCCATCAACGAATTTTGTAAGGGCGTTGCCGTTAGCAGTAATTTTTTCTTGCCACCAAAGGCTTGACGCATTGCTTGCCCCATTTTGTTATCGGTTTTGTAAGCGTTACGCATTTTGTGGGCTTCATCAATGACGACCAAATCCCAAGCAAACTGCTTGAACGTGGCTTGTTCTTTGCTGGCAAATTGATGCGAAACAATCAACACATTGTTGCCGATTTGTTCTTTGCAAAAATTAAACAGTTTTCCACCGCTTGTCTTTTTCATTGCTTGATTAGTAACGGTTTTATCTACCACCATCGTTGGCAAACCAAACTTTTCAGCCAGCTCATTCGCCCACTGTTTACGCAAAATAGCAGGACAAACAATCAACAAATTCCGTTTACGTTCCGCCCATTTTTGACAAACCACCAAACCCGCTTCAATGGTCTTGCCCAAACCGACTTCATCGGCAAGCATTACCCCCTCTTGTAGCGGATTTTTGAGTGCAAACAATGCCGCATCAATTTGATGTGGATTTAAATCCACTTTGGCATCAAACAGTGATTGTGATAAGCGATTGTCGTCCGTGTGGCGGCAAGTAATTTCATTGGCAAAATAACAGGCGTGGTAAGGGGTAATATTCATCGCTGCATTTTCTCAAACATTTGCTGTAAGTAGTTGTTTTCCATAAACAAAATATGTCGTTCGGCAAGTTCTTCTGCCGTTAATGTTATATTCACCCAATCCTTTAATTTAGTGATCGATAGAATAAAGCTATTGAGTACCAGATTTGGATCAGCGATTTTGTTTTCCAGCTCTTTGACTTCTTGGTAAAGACTAAATTTTGGTTCGCGTAAATCCATCTGACGAATCCCTTTTGGATCGACAAAATTCAGCCATTGTTTACCGTTTGTATGATCCACCACCCATAGCAAAAAGTCGGGATAGAAATTACCTGCCAAAGCAAAACCTAAACCTTTGTCTTTTCGGTCAGCATTTCGCATTAAATAGAGCGATTTACTGCCCAGCCATTTTGCCAATTCACCCGATTTTTCCGCCTGCATTAAGTCTTGGATAAACTGCATTTCACTTTCTGCGGCAAGCGGTAGTGGTGAAATTTTTATTGGTAAACCTGTTGATTTATCAAAGGAAAGCAACGGATAAAACAAGTGGCTGTTAAAACAAATCGCCTTAAATTCAGAGAGCGGTGATTGCCAACTCATTGCCCGCTCAATTTTTTTCTGCCGAATTAAATCCGCTAATTCTTCGATTTTTTGAACCGCTTGTTCACGTTCATAAGCAACATTTTCTTCCTCACCAAACAGCATTTTGTATGTCTCAAAGAGCGAACTATTTTCTTCGGTCACTATCGCCGTTTCCATAAATTGCTGTTCATAGGCTACTTTCAAACGGCGGTAAAATTGCTCGGTATATTCCTTCAATAGTTGGAACAAAATATCCTGTTGCGTTTGAATATCCGCAAAACCACGAATTTCCATCGCTGAATTTGGCACATAGAGTAAATACCAATCATCACGGCTTTGCACAAACTTTTGCAACCCATCACGGCTCACACGTAGATTTGACCAAGTACGCTCCATTTTGTATTGCTGTAAATCTAAATAGAGCTTATCCCAATCAAATAAAGCAAAAATTTCTCGCTTGAATTTATTCGTTTGGCGTTCATCATTATCACTTTGGCGAACCGCTTTAGAACTCAATGCCTCCAATCTTGGATAGAGATCCAATACTGCCAAAATCGGTTTGATTTTACCTTGAGCAAATTCAGGCAACTCATAAAGCTGTACCATTTCTTTGCGTTTAAAGCCCATTTTCTGATTATCTTTATAGCCATCTTTTAATCGTAAGGTTTTCAACGCTACATTGGTAGGCAATTTTTTCTGTACCGGGAAATCCAACTGCATCACTTCATCAGGCGATGGAATCCCTTCATCTTCCAAGTACTCACGGAATTTCGCCATATAATCGGCTTTAATGCCGAAAATATTGAGTGTTTCTAATTTATCCAGCCCTAAGCCTTTTGGCATCTGATTTACTGGCGTTCTGCGTAAAGAAAAATCACGCCCTTTCAAACGTACACCACGCCCGAAAAGCTGAATAATTTGTGAGCCTTCACCCTTGCCCATATTGAGCAATCCCATTGTCGAAACCCGCCAGCTCGACCAACCCTCAGTAAATTTGCGTGATCCAATCAGCAAATTGAGCGTTGAACTATTTTGATTGATCGTGCCAAATAAACCCTCTGAAAATTCGTCTTGTTGTACTGAAACATTGTCTAATTCCACCGCACTTTTGAGTAATTCACCGCTGTCACCTACGTTAATCAAGGCAAAATAATCACGACTATTGCCCACTTTTAACGCCACTTCGCCTGCGGCTTTTTTAATATTATGCAAATAGAGATGCGATGCACTTTCCGTGTTAAATAAGGTTTTCAGAATATCAGTGTAAAGTGCATTTAAATCCTCTTTAAAACTTACCAATGGCAAAAAGCGATGACGGAAAATCGCATTACCTTTACTGTCTAAAAGTAAGGGTTCATCACACAATAACGCATTAAGCCACGCCAAAATTTGTGGGCGGTTTTTACCGTCTAAAAAATAAGCTAGTTGTTCTACCACCGACCAAATATCGCTATTTTCTGCATTCACCGTATTACCCACAAACACCCACAGCGGTTTATGTAGATTGTAAGCGGTCAGTTTTTCCTTATTTTTTGCAAACAGATAGAGTTGTTGATAAAACGACAATAAACTTGCCAAAAAATACTTGCGGTCATTATCGGCAACGCCATAATCTTCCGCTTTCATATTTAAAATGGAAAACTCTTTACCGTAGCCATCGGCATAGAAAAACTTGTAGGAATAATCAAACAACACGCATTTGGCATAAGTTTCAAACACAGACTTTTGCTTGGCTTCTTGTTTATCGGCAAAACTGGTTGGAATTTTTTGTACGTCTGCTTTTTTAGTGATACCATTTGCTTTACCAATTTTTTTCTGAATATCAAACAGACAATCTTTCGCCGTTTTGCCATCTTTCACCGCTTGCCCGAAAGTGGCGGAATATTCAAAAGCAAAGCCATCGCCAATCAATTTTTGACGACGAGCTAACCACTGATCACCCGATGAACCTCGATGCCCTTCATCGACTAACACCAATTTGTTTAAGCCCAAAAAGCGATCGACCGCAACCGTCAGATCGCCCTCTTTATCCGCCAGTTTGTTAATATCCATAATCTGAATATCGTTAAACAAGCCCATACCTTGCGATTTATTTTTATCAAACAAATTGGCAGGTAAATTTGAAGCGGTAAATTCCTCCAAATGTTGCTTTGAAAGCCCATCATTCGGCGTAATTACAAACACGGTTAAATCGTTATTTTGTTGATAATACTGATATTGCAAAATATTGACGTGCATTAATAATGTTTTGCCACTGCCAGTGGCATTCCAAAATGCCAATTTGTTTAAATCGTTTAATTCATACAAATCAAAATCAGGAAAATCGCTATCGCTCTCTTTGAGCAACACCAGCTGTTCATTGAGCTGATTTAATAGTTCATTTGGGCGGTTAAAATAAAAATCCAAATAAATTTCAGTCAATAGCAGCGAAAGATATTGGAAATATTTGAGCTTTAAAATATGCCCTTCAACTTGATTGCGATATTCGGTGATTTGTTGCCAATGTTTAACGATATTTAAATCATAACGGCGTAAATCATTTTCCGAAATCATATCGGTTTGAAATAATTGTCCGCCTGTCAATTCATGAAAAAATTTTGTCTGCCCATCTTTATCAATGCCTTCAAAACGATCATCGCTCAAGCGTTGCTTGAATTTTTCAAGGTTATTTTGATTGAACAGCGACAACAAATAACGGTTTAAAATTAAGTTTTCGTGGAAAGTACGTTTCATTTTTTACTCCCCAAACATACGGCTCAAAAACTCTACTTCAATTGACCGCACTTTTAGCGTTCTTATGCTCTCATCGCTATCAGCAAAGACGGTCGGGATATTGTGATCGCCGTTGATATAAACCACGTCAAATTCGCTGTCTTGTGGGTTGATTTTTCGGCTATCTAAATAGCGGTTGAGCTTGTCGTAATCATATTTTTCACAATCACGCCAAATAATCAGTGTTTTTTCACCGCTTGTACTCGTGCCTTGCACCGTCACTAAACCGTTTTCTCGTTTATCGTTGATTTCGCTCACCCGCAAGCCAATCAAATAGTTAAAGGTTTCCACCAAATCAATGGTTTTCGCCTCATACGCTCCTGCGGAAGTGGTGGCGATATTGAGCTGATAATCAAAGGGTTTGATGAAATGTTGTGTGTTGAGCAAGTAATCACGGCTTTCCACATCCAGCATATAGTGCAATAAATAGTCGTTTTGCAGCGCCTCATTTTGAGAGAACAAATCACTGGCAGGCTGTTTTAATTCCAAATTGTTAAGCGTGTCTTCGTAGCTTTCTAGCTTCAACACTTTCACAATTTGCGATACGCCACCAAACACCCCGTTATCCGATTGCGGTTTGCCGTCTTTCCACTCTTTAGCGAAAATCACTTTTTGCACCCGTGGTTTTAGCACGCTGTCGAAATATTCGCCTTGTTCCACTAAGATATATTTTCGGTTGCCGTTGTCTTCTCGGTTGAGATTGATCACAGCGTGGGCAGTTGTGCCGGAGCCTGCGAAGTAGTCTAGGATTGTTTGAGTGTTATCATCTATCAGTGTTGCTAATGTTTGGATAAACCTGATATTTTTAGGTGAAGGGAACACATCTTCTTTTGCAAATAAATTTTTTAATAATGTTCCAGCAGAAGTAGTTTTAAAATCCAATTCAACAGTTTCTTCTTTATTTTGTATTACACCCCTATATTTTCTATTAGATAAAATACTTTTTAATCTAATTGTTGTACTAAAGTTTTTTTCATATATTTTGTCATCCTTGAACTCTAATGCTTTATTATCAAATAGCTCTTTAATTTTTTTATCAGTGTAAGTGTTTTCTACAAAATTAGAACCTAAATAGGATATATAACGAATATAACCTTGAGAAATCAAATTTCCATCAATTTCGTCTAATGAAGTTTCTTTCTTGAGAATTAAATCATATAAATGTTTATTATAGTAAATGGTGTAATGCTTATCTGAATCCATTTTCTGAACTAGATTATTAAACTTATTTTCTCCAACTAGCACTCGTTTTCCACTATTATGTACATAATTCCCATATTCATCTTTTGCTAGATCTTTAATATCTTTCGGGATATTTTCAATAAAATAGCTTTTTGTATTATCAACAGAATAAATTAGGCAATAGTCATTACAAACTGAAATAAATTTAGAATTTTTCCTTCCTTTAGGATTATTCTCAACAGTAAGTAAAGAAATAAAGTTTTCTATACCAAATACTTCATCAGAAATTAGTTTCAATCTAACTTGTTCATTATCATCAATACTCTGAAAAATTACGCCCGATTGATTAAGCAGATTTTTTGCCACACTTAAACGGTTATGAATAAGTGTTGCCCAACTTGATTTTTGATAGCCGTCTTTATAAATAAACCCATCTCCACCCGTATTATACGGCGGATCAATATAAATACATTTCACCTGTTCTTTATATCTTTCCTGCAATAAATTAAGGGCTTGGAAATTATCGGAATGAATGAGCAAGCCATTGGTTTGCTCGTCTAAATCGTGTAGTTCGCTTAATACCTCAGCTTGAAATTTGGCTTCAAACAACGAAGTATCCACCACCAAGTGCGGGTAGTTTTTGCGAATTTCTGCTACCTTTAGACCGCTTACTTCCACGTTAAACAAGGCTTGCCATTGGGCGGTTTGTTTGGGATTGTTTAATGCCGTCTGTACTTGTTCTTCGGTTAAGTGATCGAGCGTAATCAGATAATGGCAACCTGCCACAAATTTCTTTTTCAGCCACAATTTCTTTTGGAAATCTTCTAATTGGGCTAAAAAGGCGATAATCTCTTTTGCCACGATTTTTAGGGTTTTGATAGTTTGTAGATTTTGCTCAATATGGGAAAAATCGGTGCTGTCTTGAATATTATCCAAGTTCATCACTTCATTTTTGATATAAAAATCCAGCTCTTGATTTAAAAACTTGCCAAGATTTTTATGAATAAAATAATCGGCACTGTTTTTAGCGGTGTAGTCAGTGAGATATTTTTCTAATAACGTGCGATTTTTATTTTTTTCCGTGGGCATAGGGTTAAAAATGCCTTGAAATGCATCAGAAATGGCAAAGTTCTGGATTTTTTCCAGTGCTTGCGTGATGTAATCCGTTTGCTTTTCTTTTTTATTCACGGCTTTATATTCAAAACGAAGAGTGAGTAAATCACCGTTTTCTTCATACGGCAACATATCGGTTTGAATTTCATCGCCGTTTTCGTCTATTTCGATTTTGATTTTTGGCTCAATCAATGCAAAGACTCGGGCTTGATCGTTATCTTTGCGATTGTCTTTTGCCGTATCGGCTTCCACAAGGCGAAATTGCACTTTTTTACCATTGTCTAAAGTAAAAATGTAATTGCTGAAATTTTCGCCCGATTTGGTGTAATACTGATCTTTGTTCGCCCAGTGCAACATCACCTCTTCACCGGCGTAGGGAATGGCGTAGGTGTCACCTTTGTAACGGCGTTGGCTGATAAAATCGCCTTGGTCGTAATAGCGTGAAAAGAAAGTGTAGAGATGGTTGTAAACGCTGTTTGCTTGTTCAAAATTGCCGTTAAATGCCGTATTAATTTTAGCAGGTAAGGTTTTTTGCAGAAATTCGTTGATTTGCGCTTGGCGGGAATTGAGAATGCGATAAATACCGAAGTCTAAATCAGGCTGATTGATTTGAAAAATTTCTTGCAATTTCGTGATAAGTTGGGCAAGGCTGTGCTGTGCTGTGCTGTGCTGTGCTGTGCTGTGCTGTGCTGTGCTGTGCTGTGCTGTGCTGTGCTGTGCTGTGCTGTCATCAGGATGATCCTTTGAAAATAAATGTCAAACAAATTTTACAAAAATCAGCACCACTTATAAATAAAAAAATCGTTTGTTTTTTCTGATAGAAATAAATGATATTTTAAGAACTTCGTATATGCCATTCGACACGATTCTAGTTTAGCTAATCAACTATTTTATTACCGTAATAAAAAATCCTTGTGATTAATAGGTCTCACTAGGATTATAGTAAAACTTAGTAAGGCAATCTTTGTGCAAGCCTTACATAACACCGCATTTTTTGATCTCACTTTTTCCCGTAATCATTATAAAAATATTTATATAAATATTTGATATAAAAATACCGCAAAACTCCGCTTACTTTTCCATTCTTTGACTTAAATCATCACTTCCCCAGTTAATATCTTTAAAATCAGGTCCATCATTAAGTGCTATTTGCTATTTTCTTACTAAAGTTGGAGGACATTTATGTCAAAAACCACCAAAATTATGACCGCACTTTGCCTTATAGGTATAGGGGCGCTGGTATTGTGGGGTACGCAGACGATTATGCATAAAACCAGCTCACCGGAATTCTGTGTAAGCTGTCATTCTATGAGCCACCCACAGCAAGAGTGGGAAGGATCAAGCCACTTTGCCAATGCAAAAGGTATTCGTGCGGAATGTGCCGATTGTCATATTCCACAGGAAGGCTGGCACTATGTGAAAGCGAAATTTATTGCTCTCAAAGATACTTGGTATGAAATACAGGGCAAATTGGATTCTAAACAAAAATATGAAGCACATCGTGCTGAGATGGCACAACGGGTATGGGATGAGATGAAAGCAACAGATTCCGAAACCTGTCGTAGTTGCCACAGCTTTGAAGCAATGGAACTTTCTGCTCAAAGCAAACTTGCCAAACAAACCCATATCAGTGCGAAAACCAATGGACAAACCTGTATTGATTGTCATAAAGGCATCGTCCACTTTTTGCCTGAAACCCATGGCAACACAGAAAAACAATCCACTTCAAATTTAGCAGGAAACCTCACCGAACAAGCACCGATTTATGCTGCAACGATGAGTTCGGCACAAGGTGAGCAAGGCGGCGATATTCGCCTTATGCCTTATGCAGAAATCACAAACTGGCAAACCCAAGGTGAACAATTAGTGGGTACGTTACACGGCTGGCAACAAGTTGGGGCGGATTCTGTGCTTTATCAAGCGCTCGGCAAACGTATTAGCGTGGCTTTAGTCGATGAAGAGGCGCGTAAAGCCATGAAAGTATTGCAAACCCAATATGATGAGATCACCGATTCTGACTGGAAAGAAGTGAGCTTTATCGTTTCTGTGCCAAAAGAAAAAATGTCTTCTGATTTGACCGCACTTAATCAATACGGGAACCAATTAAACCAAGCCCATTGCAGCAGCTGTCATGCTGCGATCAGTGCCGATCACTACACCGCAAACCAATGGATTGGGGTAGTCAATTCTATGAAAGATCGTACTTCTATGAACAAAGATGAAGTCCGTGCTTTAACTATTTACTTACAACGTCATGCCAAAGATATGGCGGCGAAATAATTCACTTCTCATCGCTAAACGAGGTTCATATGAAAAAGAATAATATCAATCAACAACGCCGTGATTTTATAAAAAATACCTCCCTTGGTGTCGCCGGTGTCTCCCTTTCCGGTGGTATGGTAGGCGCGGTTTTGTCTAACCCTGCCACTGCTTCAACACCTGAATTAAAAACCGTGGTAACGGCTGCGCACTGGGGGCCGATTGGGGTTGTGGTGCAAGATGGCAAAGCGGTAAAATCCGGTGCAGCCATTGAGCCGGCTATTCCGAATGAACTGCAAACCGTGGTCGCCGAACAGCTTTATAGTGAAACCCGTGTGAAATACCCAATGGTCCGCAAAGGTTATTTAGAAAACCCGGGAAACAGCGATACCAGTATGCGTGGACGTGATGAGTGGGTACGGGTGTCTTGGGAACAAGCCCTTGATCTTGTACATCATCAACTTCATAAAGTGCGTGAACAATATGGTGCCAGCGCCATTTATGCCGGCTCTTATGGTTGGTTTAGTAGTGGTTCTCTTCACGCTTCCCGTACCTTGCTACAACGTTATATGAATGTGACAGGGGGATTTGTCGGTTATAAAGGTGACTACTCTACCGGTGCGGCACAGGTGATTATGCCACATGTCCTTGGCACCATTGAGGTCTATGAACAACAAACCAGTTGGGAAATTTTACTGGAAAGCAGTGACATCATTGTCCTTTGGGGGGCTAACCCACTCACCACTTTACGCATTGCTTGGATGTCTTCCGATCAAAAAGGCATTGAATATTTCAAAAAATTCCAAGCTACCGGCAAACGCATTATCTGTATTGATCCGATAAAAAGTGAAACCTGCCAAATGCTGGGGGCAGAATGGATTCCGGTTAATACAGCAACAGATGTCCCTTTGATGCTTGGGATTGCCCACACCTTGGTTAGCGAAGACAAGCATGATAAAGCCTTCTTGAAAAAATACACCACCGGCTATAGCAAATTTGAAGATTACTTGCTAGGCAAAACCGATGGACAACCGAAAAGTGCAGAATGGGCAAGCAAAATCTGTGGCGTACCGGTAGAAACTATCAAACAGTTAGCGCATCATTTTTCCACTAAACGTACTATGTTGATGGGCGGATGGGGAATACAGCGTCAACGTCATGGGGAACAATCCCATTGGATGTTAGTTACCTTAGCTTCCATGTTGGGACAAATCGGTTTACCGGGCGGGGGCTTTGGTTTTAGCTATCATTATGCAAACGGTGGTGTACCAACCGCTACGGGGGGAACAATTGGTTCAATCAGTGCCACCCCATCAGGCGGAAGCGGTGAAAAAACTTGGTTAGATGACTCGGCAAAATTTTCTTTCCCTGTGGCACGCATTGCTGATGCTTTGCTCAATCCGGGCAAAACCATTGATTACAATGGCGAAAAAATTACCTATCCGGACATTAAAGTCGTCTATTGGGCGGGTGGAAATCCTTTCACCCAACACCAAAATACGAATTTATTAGTTAAAGCGTTCCAAAAACCGGAAACCGTTATCGTTAATGAAGTGAACTGGACGCCAACAGCCCGCATGGCCGATATTGTCTTGCCGGCAACCACAAGTTATGAACGCAATGACTTAACCATGGGCGGTGATTATTCTATGTTTGCGGTGTATCCAATGAAACAAGTGGTACCCCCACAATTTGAAGCGAAAAACGATTTCGATATTTTTGCTGAACTGGCTAAACGTGCGGGTAAAGAAGAGGAATTTACAGAAGGCAAAACGGAAATGGAATGGTTGGAAGGATTTTATCAAACCGCTTTCACGAGCGCACGTAATAACCGTGTTGCAATGCCTCGCTTTGAACGCTTCTGGGAAGAAAACAAACCTTTCCTATTTGAATCCGATGACGCGGCAAAAAAATGGGTACGCTATGCTGAATTCCGTGAAGATCCGTTGCTCAACCCGCTTGGCACGCCATCAGGTAAAATTGAGATTTACTCCGATGTGGTGGCGAAGATGAATTATGATGATTGCAAAGGTCACCCAACCTGGATGGAACCGGAAGAGTTTGCAGGTAATACGACTGAGGATTACCCTCTTGCCTTAGTCACCCCTCATGCCTACTATCGTTTACACAGCCAATTGGCTCATACGTCATTGCGTCAAAAATATGCCGTCAATGATCGTGAACCGGTCTTAATTCACCCCGAAGATGCTAAAGCCCGCGGTATTGCAGATGGTGATATTGTGCGCATCTATAACGTACGAGGTCAGGTGTTAGCGGGTGCGGTTGTCACGGAAGGGATTATCCAAGGAACATTAGGGCTCCATGAAGGGGCATGGTACGATCCCCTCGATCTCGGCGAAAGTGAGAAACCATTGTGTAAAAATGGCAGCCCAAATGTGCTGACCCGTGATGAAGGCACCTCTAAATTAGCCCAAGGTAACTCGCCAAATACTTGTATTGTTCAAGTAGAAAAATACATAGGTGTTGTGCCGGAAGTGACGGTATTTAAACAGCCTAAATACGCCGCATAAAACGACTGAAAAACCAACCGCACTTTAAAAAAAGTGCGGTTGGTTTTAGATGTGATTTCAGTGTCATGACACAAACACGCAAAACAGAGATTTGAACAAAATATGGGGAATACTTCCCGGAGAAATAAAAAATTGCTTTGTGTAACGACCACATAAAATTGATTAAAAAAGCGGCTTCCTACCACTTTTATCTGTTCTTACATTTATAATGTCAACACATTACAAGCTGTCTTTTTTATTTATCCACCGAAGGCGAACGTTTCCGGGCGTTCATTTGATACCCAATATTTTTCTTCTTCACTAAGTTGGTTATGGTGTGGCGTAATACGATATAAATTTTGAATTGCACATAGGCGCATCAACTCTTGTTCGCTTTCTATCTTGATAGAAATTTTATCAATCGTAAACGTAATAGGAAATGATGGTTGATTGATTGATTGATTGATTGATTGATTGATTGATTGATTGATTGATTGATTGATTGATTGATTGATTGATTGATTGATTGATTGATTGATTGATTGATTGATTGATTGAGCAGTTTATAGTAAATGTCGGCATCTTGACCAAATAAATTTACTTTCATTTCTTCGACACGATAACCGGTTTGATAAAACATCTTACGTGCATCAAAGTCTGTAAAATAGCGAATATGTGTGAAATCAAGTAGCCCCCAATTCTGATAACGCCATTGACCTCGAAGTGCATCAAGTAGCACCAACATATTTGATGCATTTGGTAGACTCACAATAACCTGAGCATCATCACTAATTTTATCTTTTAGCCCAACTAATAATTCCCAAGGGTTATAAAGGTGCTCCAGCACATCAAAGAGACAAATAGTATCAAATTTTCCGACC
Source organism: Rodentibacter rarus (assembly GCF_001998965.1). Taxonomy (GTDB): domain Bacteria; phylum Pseudomonadota; class Gammaproteobacteria; order Enterobacterales; family Pasteurellaceae; genus Rodentibacter; species Rodentibacter rarus. Next base: position 355 of record NZ_MLHJ01000080.1, on the reverse strand, counting down.
ATTCCCTGTTTAGAAAAGTCAACTTGGGTCACATCTTCTTCAATAACATAATCATAGTGTTGGCGAGCGATCTTTGCAGCATCCGGATTAAATTCACACCCCCAAAGTTCAATATTACTATATCTACGTTTGAGTTCACGTCCTACTGAACCGGTATTACAGCCAATATCCAGTATTTTTAAGGGGACTTTTGCTATCATATCTAAACACTCTATTCTTGGAGAATCATCATATACCAAGCTATTTTCTTTCCTTTGCCAAACAAATGGTGTCATTTATTTTCCTTTTATTATTGTGTTAATTTCCAACCGGATTTTATCAAATAAATTATTATAAAAAAAGGGGCTGTACTAGA
>NZ_MLHJ01000008.1 GCF_001998965.1 Rodentibacter rarus | reverse complement strand
GTCTTTTCTTGCGCAAAATAGAATGAACACCTAACTCATTCATCAGCTTTAACAACGTTTTATGATTCAAATGGAAACCCATTTGGCTTAATTTAAACGTCATTGGGCGATAGCCATCTCGTTTTCTGTTCTTTTTATACAGCAACAATGATTTTTCTTTTTGCCGTTGCTTTTGATGGTCGAGCGCCTCCAACTCCTTTAGGTAAGCAATCTCCACACGGGCTAAGGCAAGTTCTCGTTGTTGCTTTTTAAACGCTTTGGGGGGAAAGTCTGTGGTTTCAGGGATTTCGATGTCTTTCTTTTTCATCTTTGGCTTCACTATTTTCGGTGTTTGAGGGTTTGTATAAGGTGATTTTACGCCATCAACTCCTCTTTCCCTAAATACTTTTAGCCAAGAAATGACGAGCGAATGGGAGATTTTATGAAGTTTAGCCACCTCTAGAATGCCAAAATTCTGCTCAGTGAAAAGTTTGATAATTTTTAAACGAAATTGATAAGAGCAGGACATAATCTATCTGCACCTCAAATTGGGTGTCCAGGTTTTGGGTTGCAGATCAAAGTGCGGTTGATTTTCCGCTTATTTTTATACTTTCATCTCTCGATAAAAAAGCTCACTTTCGTGAGCCTTTTTATTAATCATGTAACCCTAATTTTTTCTCAAGGTAATGAATATTGGTGCCGCCTTTTTGGAAGTTTTCATCTTCCAAAATCATTTCATGCAATGGAATATTGGTTTTAATGCCTTCAATGATGGTTTCCGCCAAGGCATTTTGCATACGGCGGATTGCCACATCTCGGGTATCACCGTAAGTAATCAATTTCGCAATCATGGAATCATAGTGCGGAGGCACGGAATAACCGCCATAAATATGGGAGTCCCAACGCACACCAAAACCGCCCGGTGAATGTAAGTGATTGACCTTACCCGGTGATGGCAAGAAAGATGTTGGATCTTCTGCATTGATACGGCATTCAATGGCATGACCTTTCACTTTAATATCTTCCTGTTTGAAAGAAAGCGGTAAGCCTGCCGCAATACGGAGTTGCTCTTTCACCAAATCCACACCGGTAATCATTTCTGTCACCGGGTGTTCTACTTGGATACGGGTATTCATTTCGATGAAATAAAACTCGCCGTTTTCATATAAAAACTCGAATGTACCTGCACCACGATAGCCGATTTCTACACAGGCATTGGCACAACGAGAACCGATATCACGGCGTAGTTCTTCAGTAATTCCCGGTGCTGGGGCTTCTTCCACCACTTTTTGATGGCGACGTTGCATTGAGCAATCACGTTCTGCCAAATACACCGCATTACCGTGCGTATCCGCCAATACTTGAATTTCCACATGGCGTGGATTTTCTAAGTATTTTTCCATATACACCATATCATTATTAAAGGCTGCTTTCGCTTCGGCTTTGGTCATCGCAATTGACTCTTCTAGCGCCTCTTCGTTACGCACAACACGCATACCACGACCACCGCCGCCACCAGAAGCTTTAATAATAATTGGATAACCGATACGTTTTGCGATTTCTTTATTTTTGGCAATATCGTTGCCAACCGGACCGTCAGACCCCGGCACACAAGGCACGCCGGCTTTTTTCATGGCTTTAATCGCCGAAACCTTATCGCCCATTAAGCGAATTACATCTGCGGTAGGGCCAATAAAAGTAAAGCCTGAGCGTTCAACTTGTTCTGCAAAATCCGCATTTTCAGATAAAAAACCATATCCCGGATGAATCGCATCTGCCCCGGTGACCTCTGCTGCAGCAATAATAGCCGGAATATTGAGATAGCTTTTTGCAGAAGGCGGCGGCCCAATACAAACGGTTTCATCCGCCAATAAAACGTGTTTTAATTCACGGTCGGCAGTGGAATGGACAGCAACGGTTTTGATGCCTAATTCTTTACATGCACGCAAAATGCGTAATGCAATTTCACCACGGTTGGCAATGACAACTTTTTCTAACATAAGAATTCCATTTGTTAAAAAATGGCAAGTCTCCCCGCCATTTTAGATAATTGATAAGATTATTCGATAACGATTAATGGTTCGTCAAATTCAACCGGTTCGCCATCATTCACAAGAATGGCTTTGATGACGCCCGCTTTATCCGCTTCGATACGGTTCATCATTTTCATCGCTTCAACGATACAAAGCGCATCACCCACTTTTACGGTTTGCCCGACTTCAACAAAGGCTTTTGCTTCCGGGCTTGGGCTACGGTAGAAAGTGCCTACCATTGGTGAGCGAACAATATGTCCGGATAATTCATCGGTAGTCGGAGCCGGGGCTGAAGCCGGTGCAGCACTTGGTACAGGGGCTGCCACTGCGGCCGGAGCAGATACCGGTGCAACTGCAATCGGTGCAGAATATTGTGCTGCAACAGGGGCTACTGCAGGGGCTGCACGACTAATGCGTACCGTGCCCTCTTCCTCTTGAACCTCTAATTCGGTGATACCGGATTCTTCAACTAATTCGATAAGCTTTTTGATTTTACGAATGTCCATACGTTCTTCCTAAAATAATAAAATTCTTAACCGCACTTTTATGACAATGCACAGTATTATCTCGCCAATACACAAAAGTGTAGTTAGTGATAAACGGATTTTTAATCGGGCAAAGATTACCCTAAATTGAACTAAATTGCGATAAAATTCTATAAATTTCGCCAAAATAGCTATTTTTTATTGTTTTTTTGATAAGAAATCTAAAGCGAATAAAAAGGCAAATTCATAGCCTTTTGCGCCTAATCCGCAAATCACGCCCTCTGCCACATCACTAAAATAAGAATGATGACGAAACGGCTCACGTTTGTGTACGTTCGACAAATGAATTTCCACAAAAGGGATTGAAACCGCCAATAAGGCATCACGCAATGCCACGCTTGTGTGCGTATAAGCGGCAGGATTGATTAAAATAAAATCGGTTTTTTGGAAACTTTGATGAATTTTCTCGATCAATTTTTCTTCACTATTGGCCTGAAAACATTCCAATTCAATATTGTGTTGTACGGCTAATTCTTTTAGCTTCGTTTCAATATCAGCCAGTGATAAACGGCCATAGTGTTTTGGCTCACGCGCCCCTAACATATTTAAGTTCGGGCCATTTAGCAGCAAAATTCGGGATTTTGGCGACATATTCTCTTCCTTTTAAGGTTGGGCATTATACTGATTTTTCCATCATCGCTGGTCGTATCAGATAATTTTTTTAATCCATTGTGAATCCAAATCAATGAGCGGTAAGGTTGATCCTTGCCAAGAACGCAACACTTGATAATCCATTAAATCCAGTGTATCTAACCCCGGTGTGATATTGGGGGTATATTGTTGGGCAATCCGAGCCAGTTGGGTTAGCCCTAAGCTACTTTCAATACTGGAGCTTATTACCGCTTTTAAACCTAAAGTATGGGCTTGCTTGATGAGATCAATACAATGCTCAAGAGAGCCGATTAATGTTGGTTTAATTACAATGGCTGCCAAGTACGGTTCTTTTTTAAGCTGAAAATCGCTTTCTCGTAAGGATTCATCCCAAGCAATGGCAATGCCGGTTTGAGCAGCAAATTCACAACTTAATGCCGGTGTTTTGCAAGGTTCTTCCAAAAATTGAATTCGGCTACGGTGTTCAGGTTTGATTTTCGAAGCAAACAACAAGGCTTTCTCAAGCGTCCAACGGCGATTGGCATCAAGGCGTAATTGCAATTCAGGGATAGCCTCTAAAAACATATCTGCAATCAATCCGTCCCGGTTGGCTTCATACAGCCCCACTTTGATTTTTGCCACTTTTTCACCCGGGAGATTGGCTAATTCGGCATAAAGTTCATCAGGATCGCCATAACACAAGGGCGCTGCATGATAATTTCCCTCTGCATTGAGTTTGCCTTTTAACTCTGCTAAAGCACAACTCAGCCCAAATGCAACAGAAGGATAAAGCCCCTCAAATGATAACTTCTCACCACGGGATCGTGCCTTATTCCAATCGGCAAGCCATTGTATTGTTTGTTCTTCCGCCATTTCTAAAGATTCTTCACTGAACCCCGGCAAAGGGGCAATTTCCCCCCAGCCTTCATTATTTTGGCATCGAATTTGTACCAACAACCCTTCACGGCGTTTTAAAAACCGATCTCGCAAAATCAGTTGGCTATCAACAGGAATGGAATAACGATAAAGATGATATTGTCGAATTGTCATCATATTTGCCTATAAAAAGTGCGGTTGAAATTCACCGCACTTTTACTTGAATGATTAAGGATTGCGTCTAAATTTACTGAAATCCGGTGCCCGTTTTTCATTGAAAGCGTTGCGTCCTTCTTGACCTTCTTCTGTCATATAGAACAACATAGTAGCGTTACCCGCTAATTCTTGAAGACCGGATTGACCGTCACAGTCTGCATTTAATGCCGCTTTCAAACAACGTAATGCAATCGGGCTGTTACGCAACATTTCACGACACCAACGTACTGTTTCTTTTTCAAGATCAGCATAAGGCACTACGGTGTTCACTAAGCCCATATCCAAGGCTTCTTGTGCATTATATTGACGACATAAAAACCAAATCTCACGGGCTTTTTTCTGACCGACTAAACGGGCCATATAGCTTGCCCCCCATCCGCCATCAAAAGACCCCACTTTCGGCCCAGTTTGACCGAAAATAGCATTATCTGCCGCAATGGTTAAATCGCATAACATATGTAATACATGACCGCCACCAATGGCATAGCCTGCCACCATGGCAACCACCGGTTTCGGGCAAGTGCGAATATCCCGTTGGAAATCCAACACATTTAAGTGATGTACGCCACTTTCATCTTTATAGCCGCCGTAATCCCCACGAATTTTCTGATCGCCTCCGGAACAGAACGCTTTTTCACCTTCACCGGTTAAGACTATGACCCCGATTTTTTCATCAAAACGAGCATTAGAAAAGGCATGAATCATTTCTTTGACGGTTTGTGGACGGAAAGCATTACGCACTTCAGGACGGTTAATAGTGATTTTAGCGATCCCATCAGTGGATTTGTGATAGCGAATGTCCGTATAACCCTCGCTATGGTCAACCCATTCAACGGGCGCATAAAGTACATCATCTTTTGGATTTTGCATGAATATTCCTTTTAATTAACGAAAAGTGCGGTCATTATAGCGGAAGTTTTTCCAATCGGGAAAATGAAAATTTATCTCAACCTTTATCTATTCGGTGCTTATTGCTAGAATTTGGTCTTTATCAATCCCTTAACCCAAACCCAAAATGAAATTGATTGTTACACTTACCACCATATTACTCCTCAGTGCGTGCAATTTTTCCACCCCATCACAATCCCCTATTCCGGCGGAATTTGCCGGGGCAGATTATCAACTTTCCGATAAACAAGCCAAGCAATGGGCGATGGCCAGCAAACAGGCAGAACAGTGTATTTACCCGCATCTTACCCGTATTCAGCAAGCGCATTTTGCAAAAGAAGATCGCTATATCCATTCCCAATATGTTTTTTTCTATCCATTGGAAAACCTCATTGGCGAAGACTATGTGAAGATCATCCAACAAGATGAAAAATCCATGAATTATGCCACTTATCAATTTAAAAAATTCCGTACCGCCGTGCTAAACGTAGAACCCCTATCCCCTCAACAATGCCAAATTTTACGCACCCAAGCCCGTGATGATTTAGAAGTGATGAAAGGTCAATATAAAAATGGAATGGTGGATAAATCAAAGGACGAAGAAGGCAACATAAAAAATACTGATGGCGTGGCAACCAATCAAAATAAATTCTTTTTTGACATTATAAAATGGGGTTCGGCACTGTTGTTATAATCGCAATCAAACTCACTGAAACAGTACAAAGGAAAATCATTCCATAGTTTTTTGGCTACAAAAAATGAGAGAAATAAAAAATGCTACACAGATCAAATTTTCACTAAATAAGCCTTTGAACTTTAATGATTTTCCGCTAGTCTATTTGTGTATTTCTTTAAACTTAATTAAGGTGGAATTATGGCAACGCTTTTTGATGCAGCACAAAATTGGTTAAACCAAGATCCTGATGCGGAAACTCGTGCAGAATTGACCGCACTTTTAGCCTCAGCCAAAGCAGGCGATGCAAAAGCAGAAGCAGAATTACAAGCTCGCTTTGATGGTCGTTTACAATTTGGTACGGCAGGGTTACGGGGGCCTTTACAGGCCGGCTCAATGGGAATGAACCGTGTATTAGTGGCACAAGCTGCCGGCGGTTTAGCCGATTTTTTAAAAGGCTACGACAAAGAACCTTCTATTGTGATTGGTTACGATGGTCGTAAAAATTCTGATGTCTTTGCGCGTGATACCGCAGAAATTATGGCAGGTGCAGGAATAAAAGCTTATTTATTACCACGCAAGCTTCCTACTCCGGTATTAGCCTATGCCATTCAATATTTTGACACCACGGCCGGTGTAATGGTTACCGCAAGCCACAACCCGCCTGAAGATAACGGCTATAAAGTGTATCTCGGCAAAGCCAATGGCGGCGGACAAATTGTCTCTCCGGCAGACAAAGAAATTGCCGCACTTATCGACAAAGTGGCGACAGGGAATATTCAAGATTTACCGCGTAGCGATGATTATGTGGTGTTAAACGATGAAGTTATCGATGCTTACATTGCCAAAACCGCCTCCCTTGCCAAAGAACCGCAATGCGACATCAACTATGTTTATACCGCAATGCACGGCGTAGGCTATGAAGTGTTAAGCAAAACCCTCGCTAAAGCGGGTTTACCACAGCCTCATATTGTGGCTGAACAAGTCTGGCCGGACGGTACTTTCCCAACCGTGAATTTCCCAAACCCAGAAGAAAAAGGGGCATTGGATTTAGCCATTAAAGTGGCGAAAGAAAATAATGCGGAATTTATTCTTGCTAACGACCCTGATGCCGACCGTTTAGCCGTTGCTATGCCGGATGCACAAGGAAACTGGAAAGCCTTACACGGTAATGTGGTCGGCTGTTTCTTAGGTTGGTATTTAGCCAAACAATATCACGCACAGGGTAAACAAGGGATATTGGCCTGCTCTTTAGTGTCCTCCCCTGCCCTTGCCGAAATCGCTAAAAAATACGGTTTCCAATCAGAAGAAACCTTAACCGGTTTCAAATATATCGGTAAAGTTCAAGGCTTACTGTTTGGCTTTGAAGAGGCACTCGGTTATTTGGTAGATCCGGACAAAGTCCGTGATAAAGACGGGATTTCAGCCGCGATTATGTTCTTAGATCTTGTCCGCAACTTGAAAAAGCAAGGTAAAACCTTGAGCGATTATGCCGATGAATTTACTAAAGAATTCGGTGCCTATGTGAGTGGACAAATTTCTATTCGTGTGAGCGATTTGGCTGAAATCGGTAAATTAATGACCGCACTTCGCCATACACCACCAACTGTTATCGGTGGCGTGAATGTGGCACAATTTATCGATCACACAAAAACTGATCGCCAAAGCGATATTCTTGTCTTTGTGTTGGAAAACGGTTCTCGTTTAATTGCCCGTCCTTCCGGTACAGAACCGAAAATCAAGTTCTATCTAGACGCTCGTGGCACAGATCCGAAAAATGCCGAACAAGTGCTGGCTGAGTTTGATGAGGGTGTACGTCATATTCTTCGTCAAGACGCTTACGGTAAACAAGATTGCTAATAAACAGCTATAACCTAATAAAAGGGGACGCCTATTAGCGTCTCTTTTTTATTTGATAAGGAATACTCAATGAACCCTTGGATTTTACTTGCCCTTTCCATTTGCTTAGAAATTGCAGCCACCAATTTATTAAAAGTAAGCGATGGCTTTACTAAACCACTACCCACTCTCGGCTCACTTATGCTCTATGGCATTTCTTTTTATTTTGTGTCCATTATTTTTCGAACTCTACCCGTAGGGTTAGTTTATGCCATTTGGTCCGGCGTAGGAATTGTGCTGACTGCTGTTGTGGCGTATTTTGCATTCGGACAAAAAATTGATCTAGCGGGAATGATTGGCATTGGGCTGATTATTGCCGGTGTGCTTGTGATTAACCTCTTCTCTGCTCTCTCTCATTAAAAAAGAGCGGAAAATTAACCGCCCTTTTTCACATTAGCCATTCACATCTTGCTCATCACGCAATTGACGATCAAACACCTGGGCACATTCATCCGTACCGGAACCATACCAAGTGGTATCTCGCAATGCCACCTCTCCCTTACGGTATTTTTCCACTTCGCTTTTCTTCACCAAATAACCCGTCACACGAATGAGATCGGTATTTTTTAAATAGGTTGTGATGTAACGATAGCCCAAAGCAAAAGCGCCATCAATAATATCCACCACCGCATCGCGGTGATCCACATAGGTTTGATCAAAAGCAAATAAATCCCCGGTACCGGACGGGAAATATTTGTGGAAAGGGGCAGATTGTTTGAGATGCGCAAGTAATGTCGGCTCTTCCCCCACCCGAATACGATGTGCCGGTGCATTATATTTATCTTCCTCATGATTACTTGCGCCAACTTGGGCATGTAATAAATAGCGATTGCCCGTACGCTCGGCATAAACGCCCTCATGCATCTCGGTGATTACTTTTAATTTATCCATAATGGCGGTTGCGATCTCATCCCCTCGTTGGCTTTTTCCAAAGGTTTCGTTTAGCCCCTCACAGTGCAACAAGTGATTGGTCGCATCCGCTAAGCCTACAATGGCGAACATCCCGGTAAAATTAGTGCGTTTAATAAAGCCTTCTTTTTCTAAAAAGGAAGTGCTAAAGAAGTGGCTTTCCTCCACCACAAATTTATGTCGTTTATCCATGGTAGAAAGGGCGCATTTCGCCACACGAGGTAATAATTCATTCACCATTTCATCCGCACTTTTACAAGCACGAGCAATGGTTCCAAGGCGTAAACGGGTTAATGTGTAAGCCCCGCCACATTCCGGCAGCGCATTGTAACAACTTGCTATGCCGTATTCTTCGCCTAAATCGGCAATATAGTAGGCATCGTTTGCAAAGGAGGGTTTAGAAACCAACAAACAAGCTTTTGCCGCCAGTTCGGCAAATTCACGGCTGGTTTTTGTTTTGTCATAGCGAATAGTCATATTCGGTGTAGGGGCTTCAAGCTCAATGACTGCACGTAAAATTAAACGCCCGGCTTTGGTATCATAAGGCCCAATATTGGCATGACAAAAAGAATCCGGCACGGTTTTATCAATATGATTTAAAAAGCGTTTAATTTTGATGTAATCTTTTTCTTCATCCGTAATGAAAGGCTCAAGTAAACTGTCCAATCGCCCCACATAAACGGGATAGGTCGTAATAGAAGGGATATGAGAGTAAAGAATAAGCAAACCATCAAGCGCTTCATCAAGATCCTTTGGCGGCGGTAATTCTAAAAATTCACAGCCTTTTTGAATATACACATTGTAATCAGGCAGAATATAACGAGGACGATAAATCGCATACCCCTCGCATAAATCACAAATCATTTGGCTCTGTAAAAAGCCCCATTCTTCATCGGTGTAACCCAACAATTCTCTGGGATCAAACAACCGCTCGGCAATATTGCCCAACATCATTAATTTTTGGTGATAAGTGAGATTATTGGCTTTAACAGTATCGAGAATATCTTGAAGGGAAGCGAGCATAATATTTACCTGAATAGAAAAGACGAACTATTGTAGTTCAGCCCTTTTAGTAAGGCAATTTTAAGAATGTGACTTTGATCACATTTATTAAAAATGAGGATAGTCGATTCCGTTATATAATATGACATTAAAGTGTTTTGGTTTTAGTCCATTTCCCCGTAACATAACACTATCTTGTTTCTCTGAGTCATTTATGAAAAAAGCACGCGTTATCCCCTATCCCTGTTGGGCGGCGACTTCATTGTGGTCTGCCAATTTTTCGACCTTATCGGTTTTAATTTTATCGCTGGCTGTTTTAGGCATTGGCGATGGTTTAATTGTGCTTTCCGGGTTGGGTTCTACGCCTTGGACAGTGCTTTCTCAAGGGGTGGCACGACAAACCGAAATCAGTATTGGTTGGTCATCGTTTTTTATTAGCGGTGTTGTGATGCTGTTGTGGTTGCCATTAAAACTTCGCTTTGGGTTAGGCACGATTCTAAATATTATTGTAATTGCCTTCTTTCTGGGAATCACCACAAAAATCCTGCCACAACCCACCGCACTTTCAGGACAAATCGCCTTTGGTATTGTTGGGATCTTGTTATATGGATTAGGCACAGCGTTTTACCTCACCTGCCATTTGGGCGCCGGACCGAGGGACGGGTTAATGGTGGGATTATGCCAACATTTTCACCTCAAAGTAGGCGTTGTTCGCACCACACTGGAAGTGTCTGTTTGCCTATTAGGCTTTATTCTCGGCGGCACCGTTGGCATTAGCACGCTCATTTTTGCCAGCGGAATCGGCTGGATCGTTCAAGGCTATTTGAATTTAATTTCCCGTCTGCCACATTCGTTGAACGAACGCCCTGATCTCAATTAATGCCTGTGGAATGGAAATTAAACCTAAATTCATCTGTGTTGCTTTGCCCTTCGGTGGACAAAAGGCGATATGCTTATCCGCATCATTAATCGGTTTCCAACGAATCGGTAAAGCAGAACGGCGACTTGGATAGAACCCTACGGTCGGCACATTCAATGCTCCACTTAAATGCAAAGGTCCTGTGGAGCCGGCAATAAATAAATCCGCACAAGCTAAGGAATGGGCAAAATCAACCAAACCCTGATTTTTATCGTAAATAGCAAGGCGTTCATCGCCTACTAATTGCGCTAATTCATGGGCTTGTTCGCTTTCCCCCGGGCCTGCCGTCAGCACAATTTGACAATCAAATTCGGCAAGCAACCCTTGAATTAATTGTGCATATTGCGCCAGTGAAAGATTGGTTGCAGACCCTCCAGAACCACTATGCACAAAAACCCATTTTTTCTTCGCAGAAAGTCCCAAGCTTTGCTGTAAAAAAACACGTTGATTTTCAACCGCACTTTTATCAAATACTAAATAGGGCGGGGCTGGCTCAACAATCGGCATTTGGTGTTTTTTCAAAAAGGCACGCACCAAATCCTGATTATATTCAGCCTCTGATTTTTCCGAACGGGAACGGCGTTGGGTCAGGCGATGGTTATAAAGAAATTGAATAAGCTTCGTGGCGGGAGCAAGGCGATATTTAATGCCACTTTTCCAAGCTAATTTTGCATTATGCACATCCGAAAAAAAGCTGATCATTCCATCAAAATGGTGGGATTGAATCTCGTGCACCAGGCGGTTAAAGTCTGCCTTATCATCCTTTTGGCTATCAATAATCACCTCATCCAAATAGGGGCACATTTCCGCAAGGGGTGCGGTGTATCCAGGGACAAGTGCGGTCAATTTCAATGCTGGATTTGACGCTTTCAGCATAGCGAAAGCCGGCCACGCCTGCATAAAGTCACCTAATTTATCATTACGAATAAGCAAAAGTTTTTCCATTATGCTGTCTCCAAATCCTGTGTTTTCTCTGTTTGTTTTAACATCGCATAAAATACCACCGTTAAGAAAAGATAGAAAATATTCCCGGAATTATGGTTAAAGAAACATTGGCTTAAACAATAAATCATAATGGAAAGAATGTGCACCATCCCCAAGGTGGCAATTAATTTGACCTCTGAAGAAGGACTGTTTAAATAACGTTTAAATTGATACAAAGGAATTATCAAAATTCCTAAAAAAGCAAGAAATCCGACAAGCCCCCGCTTAGAACAATCATCAAGATATTGGTTATGGGCATGATCGTATCGTCCAATATTCCCCATAACCACTTTCTCTTTCACATCTTGCTTACGCTTTTCTGTCGCACCTCGCTCACCCCAGCCTAAAATCGGTTTTTCTTTTATCATTAACACAGCACTTTTCCACATGTCAAAACGTGCGCCAAGCGAGGTATTCGTCTTATTGTTTTCATAGTTGGCAATATCACTTTGGATTAAAGAAAAACGTTCCATTACACGGCTATTGGGTATTTGGCTTATGCCAACAAGGGCAAGCGTAAAGAGACTGACAACGCCAAGGAAGAATTTCTTTGAGAGTGAATGGCGATAAATCCATAACATCACGATAAGCATAATCGGCAAAGCAACCCATCCTCCACGTGCAGTAGAAAGCACACTTCCCACAATGCCAAAGAAAGAAGCGAAAAGACAAAGTGCGGTTATTTTTTTCTGTGATTTTTGCCAAAAATAGAGTCCAACTGCGAGACTGAATAAGCCCAATGACATCGCAATATCGCCCCCTTGAATATGCATCGTGCGGGGAGAATAGGCCATAGAGCTATGTAAAATAAATTTATCATAAAGCGCAACAAGCCCTGCCACCATCGAACCTAATGGAATGGCATAAATCAATGCACAGAGCTTTAACGGCATATTCAATAGAAAGATTAAAGTGGGAATTAATAAAACCGCCCGACTTGGATTATCCAATACCCGTCCTTTTTCATCATTCACAAAAAAGGAAAGTACAAAAACCGCAAAGTAAAAAATATAGCTATAAATAAGCCATTTATCCTCTTGCGATAAATGCCATTTAAACTTTTTAATCAATCCGTAAATACCATAACCTAGACCTAACAACATCAAAAAAATCGGGGCAACATTGTGTCCACCTTTAAAGGTCAACACGGATAAAAAGAAAAAGCTAATACTAAAATTTGCTAAGACTGGAAGGATATTTTGTTTTGAAATTTGCATAAGTCGTCACTCGGCGATACATTCAACCATAAAAAAACCGCACTAAAAAGTGCGGTAGTATTTTATGTTATTTTGCCGGATTATAAAACATCAACGCAGTTGAGATCTTCAAAAGATTGCTCTAAACGTTTAGACATTGATTCTTCCATTTTGCGTAACCAAACGCGTGGATCATAGTATTTTTTGTTTGGAACATCCGGGCCTTCAGGGTTACCTAATTGACCTTGTAAATAAGCTTCATTGGCTTTGTAGAAGTTTAAAATACCGTCCCAAGATGCCCATTGTGTATCCGTATCAATGTTCATTTTGATTGCACCGTAGCCAATTGCTTCACGAATTTCTTCACGAGAAGAGCCTGAACCGCCGTGGAATACAAAGTTGATTGGTTTAGCCGGAAGATTACGTTCTTTTGCCACAAACTCTTGTGATGCGCCTAAGATAGAGGGTTTTAATTTCACATTACCCGGTTTATAAACACCGTGAACGTTACCGAATGCCGCCGCAACGGTAAAGTTCGGGCTAACCGGATTTAATTGGTCATAAACGTATAACACATCTTCAGGTTGGGTATAGAGTTTGGATTCTTCCACATCGGAATTATCTACGCCGTCTTCTTCTCCACCGGTGATACCGATTTCGATTTCAAGGGTCATCCCGATTTTATCCATACGGGCAAGGTATTCACGACAAATCGCCATATTTTCTTCCATTGGCTCTTCCGATAAATCGATCATATGAGAAGAGAATAACGGACGACCGGTTTCAGCAAAGTGTTTTTCACCGGCTTCTAATAAACCATCAATCCAAGGGAGGAGTTTTTTCGCAGCGTGGTCGGTATGAAGAATAACCGGCACACCATATTCTTTTGCAAGAGTATGAACGTGTTTTGCTCCTGCAATCGCCCCTAATACATCCGCACGAGCACCTGATGCCGGTTTGATGCCTTTACCTGCATAGAAAGAAGCTCCACCGTTAGAAAATTGAACAATAACAGGGGCTTTTACACGTGCTGCGGTTTCTAATACCGCATTCACCGAGTCAGAACCCACGCAGTTTACCGCTGGAATAGCGAAATTGTGCTCTTTTGCATAAGCGAATACTTTTTGTACGTCTTCACCGGTTAATACACCCGGTTTAACAATATCTAATAAACCCATCTTGTTGTTTCCTCTTTAAGTGTTGAAAATTTTAGTGAGTGTGTGGATTTGCCCACACACTCTACGACTCAATTTGCGTGATTAACCCTTCGCACGTTTTTCAAGAATTTCTACCGCCGGTAAGACTTTACCTTCAACAAATTCTAGGAACGCCCCACCACCGGTTGAAATGTAAGAAATTTTATCGGCAATACCGAATAAATCGATTGCCGCTAAGGTATCACCACCTCCGGCAATGGAAAACGCATCACTGTTTGCAATGGCATGAGAAATTACTTCTGTTCCTTTACGGAAGTTAGGGAATTCAAACACCCCTACCGGGCCGTTCCATAACACGGTTTTTGCATTTTTGATGATTTCTGCCAATTGCGCTGCGGATTTATCACCAATATCAAAAATGGATTCATCGTCTTTCACTTCCGTCACTGCTTTTTCTGTTGCCGGTGCAGTTTCAGAAAATTCTGTGCCGACACGCACATCAACCGGCACTGGAATATCCGTGCTTGCCGCTAATTCTTTTGCCACCGGGATTAAATCTTCTTCATATAAAGATTTACCCACATTATGACCGGCTGCCGCAATAAAGGTATTGGCGATACCACCACCCACAATAATTTGGTCAGCGATTTTTGAAAGGGAGTTTAACACTTCTAATTTTGTGGAAACTTTAGAACCGCCCACGATAGCCACCATTGGACGAGCCGGTTCTTTTAATGCTTTGCCTAAAGCATCTAATTCAGCCGCAAGCAATGGGCCTGCACAGGCAACAGGGGCAAATTCCGCCACGCCATAAGTGGAAGCTTGCGCACGGTGTGCCGTACCAAATGCGTCCATCACAAAGACATCACAAAGTGCCGCATATTTTTTACCTAACTCAGGATCGTTTTTCTTTTCACCTTTGTTAACACGCACGTTTTCTAACACCACGATTTCACCGTCTTTGACCTCTACGCCATCAAGGTAATCACGGACTAAACGCACAGGAACATCAAGATGTTCGTTCAAATAATCAACTACCGGTTGTAAAGAATCTTCAGGTTTAAATTCACCTTCAGTCGGACGACCTAAGTGAGAAGTCACCATCACTTTCGCCCCTTTTTCAAGGGCTAATTTCAACGTAGGGATGGTCGCACGGATACGCGCATCGGAAGTCACTTTACCGTCTTTTACCGGTACATTAAGATCGGCACGGATAAATACACGTTTACCCGCTAAATCCAAATCGGTCATTTTGATTACTGACATAATCTATCCTCTTTGTTGGTTAAAGTTAAAATTAAAACCCGCACATTATACCCAGTTCTTATTAGGTTGTAACGATTTAGATCAAAGAAATCCCAATTACTTTGGGCAATCGCTCACTTGCCACTGCTTGTCATAACAAATAAATAATTCATTCCGGCTTGCGCCCAAATAGGCATTTTTCAACTGAGGATTATGTTGTTTCATCCAACGGAATAATTCCCGCCGTTCCAATTTTTCTCTCGGCAAGCGTAACGCACTAAATAACGCCGCTTCCTTAGCAAAATACTGTTCTGCGGAACTAAACGCACAGCTACCGTGTTTTTCCCACTCTCCTTGTAAGAGTTTAGCACCGGGTGATAGGGTTAAATAAGGCTCAATCACCGATTGAGGCAACGCCGGTAAATCCCCTTGGCAAAAACGAGGATGATCCGCCACAGAGCGTGCATTGGCATTTTGTGGCCATAAACCGTGCACAACCCAGCCAAAAGTGCGGTTATTTTCACATTGATATTGAGCGGATGACGACAATTGATCACCATATTTTTCACGCTGAGAATCACAAAATCCCGGCGACCAAGAAAGTGCTAACATATAATAGTCCACCGGTGCATTGGCATTTTGCCCGATAGGATCATCACGCATCACCACATCATAATCGGCAAAAATTTCTGTATTTTTGACCACACTTTTACGCTCTTGAGGGGCTCTTTGTGTTGAGATTTTAGAAGGGGAAACGTTTTTTTGCCCTTCACTGAAATATTGCCATAGACTGACTAGCGCAAGAACAATAATGGAAAGAGTAGAAATGTGTTTTTTCATAAGGGTATCTTTTGTCAATTTTGGGTTTGTCAGCTATAATTCGCTACTTTCTATGCTATTTAACATGTAAGGGATCATTAATGGCATTACTCATCACTCAAAAATGCACAAATTGCGATATGTGCTTACCAGAATGCCCCAACGAGGCGATTTCTGTCGGTGATGACATTTATATCATTGATCCGAGGCTTTGCACAGAATGTGTCGGTCATTATGACACGCCTACCTGCCAAAAAGTTTGCCCGATTACAAATTGCATTAAACCCGACCCCGCTCATCAAGAAAGCGAAGAACAACTTTGGGAGCGTTTTGTGATGATTCATCACGCAGATAAACTCGAAAGTTAAGCGATGTTTTCTCCAATGAATAAAACCAAATTAGTCAAAATCGTGCTGATTTTAATTTATCTGTTCAGCCCTGTCGATATTCTACCGGAAGCCATACTCGGTCCGATGGGATTAGTGGATGATGCGGCGGCAATTGGGTTGTTGATAAAGATTTTACTGAGTAAATAAAGATTGTATGGGGATGCCGGTGTAGCATCCCTTTCTATTTCCAATCCCTTTAAAACGATTTCTCAAAAATCAAATTCAGGTTTTGGCGGTCGTAAGAATACAGGGTTGGAATATTACTTTTTTGCTTACGATAAGAAAATTGCAGTTTTGGGGTGATGCCGAAAACATGCCAATCCCGTTTCCATAGGGTTAAATTCACGTTGAAAATGCGATCTTTGCGCACTTTGCCCAAAGCAATCAACCCACCTAGCACCGCTTCGTCTTTGTAGTGGCGTTGTGAAAAACCAAAACCTAAACGGCTTGAAATCCCTTTGCTCCACTCTTGCCCCCAACCTAAGCGGAGGGATTTGGTGTCCGAGCCATACTGTTTCACCCGGGTGGTTTCACGGTTGAAATCGCCGCCAAGGTAGAAAAATTGCCGTGGCGTTCTTGCCCAAACCAAGGTGGCGGACACTAATTTGGTGTTGCCGTTTTGCGCTTGGTTGTCGAAATAGCGTTGTTTGCTGTATTCCGCCGCTGTTGAAAGTTGCCAGTTCGGGTTGAGCCAATGGTTCAATTCCAATCTTGCGCCATTTGCCCATTGGTAGCTTTCGCCGCCATACCAATGCTTTTCATAAAAAGGCATTAGGCTCAACGTTGATTGTGCCGTTTTATAACGCAGCCCAAGAGAAGTGCGGTTGTAAATATCGTCATAATCGTGATTATCCCAATAACTTTTGCCGAACAATTCGTTCTCAAAAGCGAGATAATAACGGTTGCCGAGGTTAAAATCTTTGCCAAGCGAGAAATTGTAAGCAATACCGTGTGCGGTTTGCGGCATCATATCGTCATTTTTCACATAGCCCGTTTGTTCAATATTGCGGCTGTCGCCGGTGTTATTCACGTTAGTATCACGCACATAATAGGCACTGGCGGAAATCTGCCAAGCATCCCGCTCCTGCAACGCCTCTAAATAAGCATTGATAAGCTGTTGTACTGGAGCAGGTGTAGCAGGGTCGCTCAAGGCTTTTTGAAATTGTTCGGTGGCAGCGGTGTTTTGTTTATCCTGAAATAAGGCGATGGCAAGTTCGATCCGCACAGGGTTAAGATCCGCCCGTTCTGCCAACATTTCACGATAAACCCGAATGGCTTGGCTTAATTCCCCGCTAAATGCGGCGTGCTTTGCTTCCGCAAATTGGACGAGCAAGCGGTCGTTTTCAGGAAACGTTTTGTAAACTGCCAACAATTTTTCAATCAACTGCGCATCACGGGCGTAAATGGCTTGGATTAAGAGTTGTTGGGTTAACGTCGGGTTGTTTTTTAAATCTTCCTCCGTGATGTTCATCGGCAGAGCATTTTGCCCGAGTGGAGCCACCGCCTGCTCCGCTTTTTTCGGCGTTGCTACTTTGATTTTTTGTTCCGGTTCGGAAAGATTGGTATTTGCCAACGCAGGCAGGGTGAAAATTAGGGGGAAAAGTGCGGTTAGAATTTGAGGTGTTTTCATTATCGTTTAATTTATGAGTTGGTTTAATTATCTGATTTAGGCTATTCTTTTGTTATTCTATCAAGTAAAAAATTACAAATAGCAGCAAGAACAACTGTTAAATAAGGAATATATTCTTTGTCCAAATTGAGTTCTAATACCATCAAATCAACCAAGTTGATGAATCCAGCTACAACTACGGGAAATATAAAATATCTAACGATATATTCCACACTTTTGTTGCATTGTAAATTTGGGAAAATGGATATGACTCCGGCTATTACAAAAGCTGATCCTATAACTATAACCTGCCATGTCGGAATAAAAGGTCGTGTGAACATCACTTGATTGTATAATATGTACGCTCCACAACATATTACGAGGAATGCGACAATACATTTGCCATATTTATTCATTTTCATCTCCTAAAACGCCCCTTTCGGGGCGTGGTTAATATTAAATTAAAGGGTTAAATTATTGTGCGGTTGCACCGTAAACAGCTTGGTAGGTTCCGAATTCGCCACCGAGTTTCTGTTCATCAAACTCAATTTTGATTTGACCAACCACCTCTTTTCTATTGGAGGAGCCTCTCCCCACATATTTTCCCTGCTTCAGTTTATCGGTTTCTAGGGTTTTACCGTTTTGATAGGAAAAAGCACCAGTATATCCATTCATTGAGAGGTCTGTTTCACTTAGACGAACACGCCCGATACTATTGGAATTAAGGTAACCGCTAATCCGTTCTTTATCAAAATCAGCCTTGAGTTCAATCGTGCCATCTTTTTCGTTAAAAGTTACGATATCTTTACGATACTGAGCTCTAAGTGATCCATCGTCAGTCGGGTATGGGGATATATAGAAATAGTCACTATTATGTTGACTATAAGCATCGTAAGCTGTTTTATCTACATATTTCCCATCAACAGTGTAAGTAGCCATTACCTCCCCTTTATAGGTTGCACTACCTCTGAGTAGTTCAGGGGAGTTTTTACTGATGAATGTCTTATCAACATAACCTAAGAACTGGTAACCTTGGTCATTATCCGCTAATACACCATAAAAAGAATAAGGTTGATTAACGATAGTATAATTAAGTTGGTTTTTACCTGTGCCATCTTTTACAATTAAGTCAGGGTGAGTAAAAACCCCTCTATGAAGACCGTATTGATAGTTAGATAATTTACCTATATCCATTTCAACGTCTGTATTATTAACAGATAATGAGCTCCCGTTTACTGAATAAGCAACGTTCTCATATTTCAATTCAGGATCGTTTGAGAAGTACTTGTTCACGTCTAAAGTTATCACTCTGTCACCCTCCGCCATTGGTGGAATTTCAGGCTGAGACGGTTGGTTTGGTTGTGCCGGTTGGTTTGGTTGAGCTGGTTGACTTGGCTGTTCCGGCTGAGTCGGTTGGCTAGGTTACTCAGGCTCTGATGGCTGTTCCGGTTGAGTAGGTTGGTTTGGTTGAGATGGATTATCCGGCACAACTACTACCGGTGGTTTCTCCTGCTCGGCTTTTTTCTCAATCAAAATATTTTGCACATTCGTCACATTGATTTGTGCTTGTTTCACATCTTGTTGTGCCACCACTAAAATTTTATTTTGCACGGTTAAGGCTTGGTTGGCTTCTACCAAGGCATCACGTTTTTCTTTCAGAGCATTAGCATCGGGTTTTTCTGCCTTTTCCAATACACGAATTTCTTCATTAAGCGTAGTGATACGGCGGTTAATTTCCGTGATTTGGGTTTCCACTTGCGTGAGTTTGGTTTGGCTATCGCTTAGCACTTTTTGTGCCGTTGTCGCACTTTGCTCAAGCTGTTGTACGGATTGTTTGCTGTAATCAATGGCTTTCACCGTTGGAACAGGTTCAGCCGGTTGACGGGAAGGGGAATCACCATCACTAGAGCTACAACCCGCAAGCATTAAAGCCACAATCATTGCCACCGCTGTTTTTTTCATCGTAACGTTCATTGTTACCTCCAAATAAATCAATTTTCTGTGAGTATGTTTCTGTTTTTGCACGCAAAAACGCAAACATCGTACAAAAAAAAAACAAAAGTAAAGCAAAAATTGAACAATTCAAACAAAACAATGCAATCCAATGATTTGGCGCAAAAAATCGGCAATGACTTAAAATTTGCCTATGATTTTTTAGCAAACCGACCGGTGGGAATCGTGGGATAAAAAGCGCATTTGCTTTTCAAGAAATGGAGGAATAAATCAGGGGAAAAGTGCGGCTAAAAATAGGGCTAAATTTCAGATTTCTAGCTGTTGAAAAGGCGATTTTTTTAGGAAGCCTACCGTAAATAGCATAAGACACAACAAATTTTATTTTGTAAATATCACCAAATAAAGTTTGGATAATTGCTACATAATGTCGAAAAACTAATAAAAAACTGACCGCACATTGCATAAAGTTTCATTTGCCCAAAGCTTTGCTCCGATGTCTCGCTTACTTATTCTTATGAGATGGAAAAAATACAAATTCTTGGCATTGAAAGGTGACACTCACGGTCGCGTTTAAAGGTAGATCCGTACTTTCATAAGCAATAAGATGAATGCCGTTAATGGCAATCTGATAACGATAGTACTGACCTAAAAAAAGTTTATCCCTCACTTTCCCCTCTCCGGTTTCATCTAATTTGAGCAAAATTTGTTCGGGGCGAAGTAACCATTCGTAATGTCCTATGGCATAGTCCATTTCAGGAAAAAGATGATAAGTCCCAATCGGGCTTTTCAATGTTTGGTTGGGTTGAATTTCACTCTCAAGATAATTTGTATTGCCGAGAAAATCTGCCACAAAATGATTAATGGGATTGTGATAAAGCTGGGTGGGTGAGCCAATTTGTACAATTTTTCCTTGATCCATCACGGCAATTTTATCGGCAAAAGCAAAGGCTTCTTCCTTACTGTGTGTCACAAAAATAGCGGCAACTTTTTGATTTTTTAAGATCTGTTTAATTTCTTGGATCATCGCATAACGGGTTTGGCTATCAATATTGGAAAAAGGCTCATCCAATAAAAGTAACTCAGGTTTGCAGGCCAACGATCGCGCAATGGCTACCCGTTGCTGTTGCCCACCGGATAATTCGTGTGGAAAACGCTGTTCAAACCCGACCAATTTCACCACATTCAGCATTTGTTGAGTGAGATTTTTTTGTTCACTTTTTGTCAATTTAGTCAAACCAAATTGGATATTTTCCGCTACGGTTAAATGGGGAAAAAGTGCGTAATCTTGAAAAATCAACCCGATTTTACGTTGCTCCACAGGAATGGGGTTCATCACCCTCCCCGCAAGTTTTACTACGCCTTGCGAAGTTGGAATAAGGCCGGCAATCGCTTTAAGCAATGTTGTCTTGCCACAACCGCTTGCACCGAGTAAACAAACAATCTCGTTTTCTTCAACATCAAGATCAAGGGATTCTAAAATTTGATTTTGTTCAAATTTACAGCTGAGTTGCTGTACTTCAAGTAATTTCATTTAACGCTCTTTTTGTGATTGAGAAATCAGCGAGCGGGTGAGCCAAATCACAGGAATCAGCCCAACTAACACCAAGATAACCGCCGGCATAGCGGCCCGCTCTAGCTGTTCGTCCGAAGTAAAAGTGAAAACGTAAGTGGCCAGCGTATCAAAATTGAAAGGACGAAGTAATAATGAGGCATTAAGCTCTTTCATACTTTCAATAAAGACCATTAAAGCGGCAGTGATCATTCCCTTAGAAATGAGCGGGATATGAATATGCCTAAACATATTTGCGCCGCTTTTCCCCATGGTTTGGCTTGCCATATCCAATGTGGGGGATACCCTTTCTAAACAGGCACCAAGGCTTCCGATTGCCATTGCCAGAAAACGAATAGTATAAGCTAACACTAAAGCAAAGATCGAACCGGAAAAAATCAGTCCAACCGGTTTTAATTCCAAGCTTTTGAGCAAACTATGCAGTTGATGATCGGCAAAGGTGAGCGGAGAAAGTAAGCCTATCGCCAACACCGTTCCGGGGATAGCATAACCAAAACTTGATAAAGAAAGGGAAAGTCGGGTTATTTTGCCCAAAAATGGGGTATGTTGAGATAACCGATGGGCAAAGTGTAACAACAGGGCAATACATACCGTTGTCACCGCCGCAATCGAAGAGACTTTTAAACTGTTTGAGGCAAATTGAACAAAATCTAAATTCCACGACTGTTCAAAATAATCAATCGACCAAAAAATCAATCGCCCAAATGGAATAAAAAAGGCGATAGCCAATAGCCCCCAACACCATGCTAACGCTAAGCCACATCGCCAGCCGGTTAACCTTTTAACATGGGTTTTCTTTTCATAGCCTCGTTGGTAGCTTTTCTGTTTGCGGCGGCTGTATTGTTCAAGGCTGATAAACAGAAAAACCATCATCAGCATAAAAATTGAGATACGACTTGCTGTGCCAAGGTCGTGAAAACTCAACCACGAATCATAAATGGCGGTCGTCAAGGTAGGCAACGCAAAATAAGCAACAGTGCCAAAATCCCCTAAGGTTTCCATGGCAACCAATGCCATCCCAACGGCAATCGCAGGGCGAATAAGCGGAAAAGTCACTCTGCGAAAAATTTGCATCGGGGTAGCACCCAGCATTTTCGCACTGTGCTGTAAATTTTCTGATTGTTCTAAAAATGCCACTCGAACAAGAAGAAAAATATAAGGATATAGCACCAAAGCAAGCACAAAACACGCCCCATAAAGGGTTCTAATTTGAGGAAACCAGTAGTCCTGTGGGGTTTGCCAGCCAAATATATTGCGTAATAAGGACTGAAAAGCACCTGAATAATCCAGTAAATCCGTATAAAGATAGGCAATTAAATAAGCCGGCATAGCAAGCGGCAAGCAAAGCAACCACTGTAATGATCGCTGCCCCCAAAACTGAAAATTGGCGACCAACCACGCTGAAGGGAGAGCAAAAAATAATGCGAGTGCGACAGTCCCTATCACCAATAAGACGGAATTCATCACATAGCGACCAAGCATCGTATTCCAAAGATGGATAAGATTATCCGTCTCACCGTCTAAGGCATGGTACGCAATGGCGAGCAACGGTAATAGAATAAAAAGTGCGGTCAAAATCGCAAACAATTTCCAAGGTAGATGACGGCTCATTTAAAGGGTTTTCTCATACAAATTCTGTGATTTAGCAATCCAAGCGAATATGATTAGCTCGAAAAATAAGTGTTATTAAGGATAAATCATTTTAGACAGTAAAACGAGCCTTAACAAATTTGTAGAAAATACCTGATTTTGTTAAAAGCTCGTTTGGGTTTGATAAAGAAAGTCTAATAATTAAAATTCATCGAATTTTACTTCATCCACTAATTTTAAGGCTTTCTCATAATTTTTGGCGATGGTTTCCAATTTTAGAGTATCCGGTGTGAATGTACCCCAACCTTTTACTAATTCGGAAGGTTCCACATCTGATTTAACCGGATATTCGTGGTTAAGCTGCGCATAAAGTTTTTGGGCTTTTTCACCGCTTAAATACTCCACAAGTTTTATCGCATTGTCTTTATTTGGTGCATATTTCGCCAATGCTACACCACTGATATTAACGTGTGTACCATATTTTCCGGCAGGGAAATTGATCACAGCCGCTTCAGCCCAAGCTTTTTGTTTTTCATCGTCTAACATTTTACCGTAGTAATAGCTGTTACCGAGTGAGTAATCACAAATCCCTTCTTTAATCGCTTTCACTTGGTCACGGTCGCCACCTTGAGGTTTTTGTGCCAAGTTTGCTTTTAAACCTTCCAAAAAGGCTTTGGTTTTTTCTTCACCATAATGCTCAATCATTGAAGCGAAAAGTGAAACGTTATAGGAATTTTTACCTGAACGCACACAAACTTTACCTTTAAATTCCGGTTTAGCTAAATCTAAATAATCGAAACCTGCCGGTAATTTTCCAACTCGATCTTTAGAGGAATAAATCACTCTAGCTCGTGTAGTTAAACCATACCATTTGCCGTCAGAATCACGATATTGGGCAGGAATATTTTCGTCTAAGATTTTAGAGGTGAAAGGCTGTGCTAAACCTTCATTAACAATTTGCATGACACGGGAAATATCCACCGTCAATAACACATCAGCCGGACTTAATTCGCCTTCTTGTTTGACACGTTCCACCAAACCTTTATCAGCAAAAATCACATTCACTTTAATGCCGGTGTCTTTCTCAAAATCTTTGAGCATTGGTTCGATAAGATAAGGTTGACGATAAGAGTAAACATTTACTTCATTTGCTGCCAACGCCGAGGTAGAAAGTAGGGCAGAAAGAGATAACGCTAGGGTAGTGAGGGATTTTTTCATTAGATTTCCTCCATAGGAAAGGGATTGACTGTGTTAAAGATGGCTGAATTTTAAAAGGTTATCCCCTTTTCGTCAATAAGAATTATTCTTATTTAAAATTAAGTTATATAAGTCATTATTACTTTTTAATATTATTTACACATAAAAATAAGCGGCGATATTTCGCCGCTTATCAGTCCTCATACCAAGAGATTACGCTGGGTAAACAGGAAGACGTTTACAAATGGCTAAGACTTTCTCTTTGGTCGCCTCAATCACTTGCTCTTCGTTTTCTTTACCAAGTGCATCTAAAATATCACACATCCAACCCGCTAAGTCACGACAATCTTGTTCATCAAAACCACGGCGGGTTACTGCCGGTGTCCCCACTCGAATACCGGAAGTGACAAAAGGTTTTTGCGGATCGTTAGGTACAGAGTTTTTATTCACCGTAATATTGGCTTTACCTAATGCGGCATCTGCGGCTTTCCCTGTTAAACCTTGTTTAATAAAGCTCACTAGGAACAAGTGGTTTTCCGTGCCATTTGATACCACATCATAACCACGTTGTTTGAACACCTCGACCATCGCTTTCGCATTTTTCAACACGTTCGCTTGATAGGCCTTGTATTCCGGTTCGAGTGCTTCTTTAAAACACACTGCTTTTGCCGCAATAATGTGGACTAATGGGCCACCTTGATTCGCCGGGAATACGGAAGATTGTAATTTTTTATAGATTTCTTCATCACCACAAGAAGAAAGAATTAAACCACCACGCGGTCCCCCTAAAGTTTTATGGGTGGTTGTGGTGACAACATGGGCGTGTGGTAATGGGTTTGGATATAATCCCGCTGCAATTAACCCTGCTACATGTGCCATATCAACAAATAAATATGCGCCTACCTCATCGGCAATTTCACGCATTTTTGCCCAATCCACCACTTGAGAATAGGCAGAGAAACCGGCAACAATCATTTTTGGTTTCGCTTCTAACGCTTTTTGACGTACATCTTCGTAATCAATTAAACCGTCTGCTGTAATGCCATAAAGCACCGAATTATAAATTTTACCGGAGAAGCTCACTTTTGCACCATGAGTTAAATGCCCACCATGTGCCAAGTCCATTCCAAGGATCGTATCGCCTGCATTAATTAATGCCCCATACACAGCGGCATTAGCCTGTGAACCAGAGTGAGGCTGTACATTCACATAATCCGCACCAAATAATTCTTTTGCACGGTCAATGGCAAGTTGTTCTACAATATCGGCATACTCACAACCACCATAGTAACGTTTGCCCGGATAGCCTTCCGCATATTTATTGGTGAATTGACAACCCTGTGCTTCCATCACCCGTGGACTTGCATAGTTTTCAGAAGCAATTAATTCAATATGCTCTTCTTGACGGCGATTTTCGTCCAAAATCGCTTGCCATAATACCGGATCGTAGTCAGCGATATTCATATTTTTAGTAAACATGGTGTTCTCCTGTTATGTGATTTGTGATCTATAGTGTAACTGCTTATTCATTGAAATTTAATTAAAATTTCATGCATATTTTTCATTATGATGATTAATTTTTATCATCATGTATTGGGTCAATGATGATAAGTTTCTTTGCCCTCGGCATCGATCTTAAGATAGCCTGCATCGCCACTGAGGATATTTCCGTTCACCACGCCTTCTAAACAACCACCGATTTGATAATCATATCCCATAAGATTGATTAATAAACTGGATAATTGGTAATGGAAAGTACGCTGACAAGAAGAAAAAGCCTCTGATGTTATTTTTTGTATTGCTTTATTCGGGCTGTACACCATGAAAGGTACAATATAACTCGCTTGCTCCAGTGTACCTTGTTTATAAACCTCATTTGTCACATATTGACCGTGATCTGAAGTATAGGCAATAAGCCAATCATCGGTATTTTGTGTAGAGAGATATTGATACACATCAGAAATAAAACGATCTGTATTTAAAATCGTATTATCATAATTATCTATTGCCTGAATTTGCCCAAAGACTTTCTCTTTTTCATCGAGCAAAGCGCCATAAGGAATATGGCTTCCACGATGATGTAACACAATAAAATGATTCCCCTCCTCTAAATTAATCTTTTTAAATTCAGGTAATAATTTATTATCCGGCATGGACTCTCGGAGAGAATAGCCCTCATTATCCGGAAATCTCATTTTATCAACCCAAGCACCGCCTAAGAAATTCATCATATGCATATCATCACGGGCTTGTGCCGAATAAAAATAGGTATTAAACCCCTGCGTTTTGGCTAAATTAAATAAATTCGTCTCCCCTTTTGCAATTTGTTGCATTCCATTCGGATAGGGAATTGCATTGAAAAACATCGGTAATGAAATAGCAGTAAGCATCCCGCCGGAATAAGCCTCTTTCATCACGACACCGGTTTCATTCTTAAAACGGGCTAAAAACGGTGAGGTTTCTCTTTCATACCCAAAAGCGCTAAAATGACTGGCAGTAGCACTTTCTCCCATAATCAAAATAATATTTCTTACTTTAGGTAAGGCTTGAGTTTTATTGGGTCTGTTTTGATGATAGAGCGGAACATCGGATAAAGAGAAAAGTTCATAGGGCAAAATGCGCCCAACAAAATAACCAACGGAGAAATAATTCGATTTTAATCGGGAATAAACCGTATTAGGGGAAATAAATCTTTCGTGAGATTTTGTGGTATAGGCACGAACAAAAACATACATCATTAAAATATAAAAGACAGCGTCAAATACCCAAGAGAATTTATATCGCTTTCTTTTAATAAAATTTAAACTCAAAAATACGGCAACTTCGAACAAGCCGAATAATAATGGATAAATAAATCGATCAACCATCGTTATGCCGGCTTGCGTAATTTCTTTCACCTCTTTAAAGGCGAGTGAATAACTGACAGGGCCAATCCAAGACTGATATAAGGCATAATGCACATTATTGACTAAAACACTTATTGCAAACAGTGTCGCCACCAATATTCGGGTTATTCGATACTTGGAATAAACAAACAAGACCACGAATAAACAAACGAAAAGATAGCTTTCAGCATAGCGTTCTATGCTTGGAATATGAAAGATCTTACGATAAAGGATTTCTAGAATAAGCAGTAGCGCCGAATAACATAATGCTATGATCAATTGTTTCATAAAATAGTCTAAATCATAAAAATTGGGGCAATATTCTCGTTTATTGTTAGCGGTAGATAAATCACAAGAGAATGATTATCTACCGGATAAGCTTAGTGATTTTTCTGTTCACGTTGTACCGCACGGTAACCAATATCACGGCGATAAAAACGCCCATTCCATTGGATTTGTTCGGCAAGTTTCAGTGCTTTTTGTTGCGCTTCAAATACGCTATCACCTAAAGCCGTCACACATAACACACGGCCGCCATTGGTTAGCAATTTCCCTTCTTTCGCTTCCACTCCGGCTAAGAAAACTTTTTCATTTTCAACCGCACTTTGTGGCAGACCGATGATTTCATCACCTTTGCGGTAATCCCCCGGATAACCTTCAGCCGCAAGCACAATACCCAGTGATGCCTTAGGGTTCCATTGGGATTGCATTTCATCTAACTTGCCTTCACAGGCCTTAAGACAAAGTTCCACTAAATCGGATTCTAAACGCAACATAATCGGTTGGGTTTCCGGATCACCAAAACGGCAGTTAAACTCAATCACTTTCGGCTGACCGTTTGGCATAATCATTAACCCGGCATATAAAAACCCGGTGTACACATTGCCTTCAGCTGCCATACCGTTAACTGTTGGATAGATTACCTCTTTCATAATACGATCGTGAATTTCCGGGGTGACAACAGGTGCTGGTGAATAAGCCCCCATTCCTCCGGTGTTCAACCCTGTATCATTTTCTCCCACCCGTTTATGATCTTGACTAGTTGCCATCGGCTCAACATTTTTGCCATCCACCATCACGATAAAACTGGCCTCTTCACCGTCCAAAAACTCTTCAATCACCACACGGCTACCCGCTTGCCCAAAAGCATTGCCTGATAACATATCACGCACCGCCTCTTCTGCTTCCTGCAAAGTCATCGCCACGATAACCCCTTTTCCTGCTGCCAAACCATCGGCTTTCACCACAATGGGGGCGCCTTTTTCACGCAAATACGCCAATGCCGGTTCGACTTCAGTAAAATTTTGATATTCCGCTGTAGGAATATTGTGACGGGCTAAAAAATCTTTAGTAAAAGCTTTCGAGCCCTCTAATTGTGCAGCCGCTTGGGTTGGTCCAAAAATTTTTAATCCTGCTGCACGGAACGCATCCACCACTCCGATAACAAGCGGCGCTTCAGGCCCTACAATGGTCAAGTCGATTTGATTATCTTGGGCAAATTGAACCAGTGCTGAAATATCGGTAACCGCAATATTCACATTTTCAATATTCTGTTCCAACGCTGTTCCTGCATTACCCGGTGCGACAAACACTTTCTTAGCCAATGGAGATTGTGCAACTTTCCAAGCTAGCGCATGTTCACGACCACCGTTTCCGATAATTAAAATATTCATAATGTGTCCTTGTGTATTGAAATTTTGAATTCCCCCTGGTTTAAATTCCCCCGCCCCTCTTTACAAAAGAGGGGGAGATAGTCAGTTACCTGCTGGGGCAAATCCCGATATGAATTAGTGTCTAAAATGCCGCATTCCGGTTAATACCATCACCATGCCATGTTCATCAGCCGCATCAATCACTTCCTGATCACGCATGGAACCGCCCGGGTGAATGACACACTGAATACCCACTTTTGCGGCGGCATCAATACCGTCACGGAATGGGAAGAAGGCATCAGATGCCATCACACAACCGGCGACTTCCAGCCCTTCATCTTGCGCCTTGATACCGGCAATTTTAGCGGAATAAACTCGGCTCATTTGCCCTGCGCCAATGCCAATGGTTTGGTTATTTTTGGCATAAACAATGGCATTGGATTTCACAAATTTCGCCACTTTCCAGCAGAATAATAAGTCTTTGAGTTCTTGTTCGGTAGGCTGACGTTTGCTCACTACTTTTAAATCGTCCAAGCCGACCATACCTAAATCCGCATCTTGTACCAATAAACCGCCGTTTACCCGTTTAAAATCTAAACGTTGAGTGCGATGTTGCCATTCACCACATTCCAGCAAACGAACATTTTTCTTACGCTTCACCACTTCAACGGCTTCTGCCGAAACTTTCGGCACAATAATCACTTCCACAAACTGGCGTTCCACAATTTCTGTGGCAGTTTTTTCGTCTAATTCACGGTTAAAGGCGATAATTCCGCCAAAAGCGGAGGTAGGGTCGGTTTGATAGGCTCGATTATAGGCTTCTAAAATATCTTTACCTAATGCCACGCCGCAAGGGTTGGCATGCTTGACGATTACACATGCCGGTTCGTCAAATTCTTTCACACATTCAAGGGCGGCATCGGTATCTGCAATATTATTGTAAGAAAGGGCTTTGCCTTGTAATTGTGTTGCGGTTGCCACACTGGCTTCTTTGACATTGAGATCCACATAGAAAGCGGCGTTTTGGTGGGCATTTTCACCATATCGCATGGTTTGTTTACGTACAAAATTTAGGTTTAAAGTCCGTGGAAATTGACCGCACTTCGCATCAATATCCTCTTCTGCAGCCACATAATAAGGCTTCACAAGCTGACCGAAATAATTGGCGATCATTGAATCGTACTGTGCGGTATGTTCAAAGGCTTTGATGGCAAGATCAAAACGGGTGTCCAAGCTCAAGCTATTTTGATGTTGATCCATTTCAGCGAGAATGGCATTGAAATCTTGATTATTGACGACAATAGCAACATCTTTGTGATTTTTCGCCGCAGAACGCACCATTGTTGGGCCGCCAATGTCAATATTTTCTACCGCCTCTTCCAAGGTGCAATCTGTTTTTGCAACGGTTTGTGCAAAGGGATATAAATTAACCACCACCATATCAATGGCTTCTATGCCATGTTGCTGCATAATCGCATCATCTGTTCCACGGCGACCCAAGATCCCCCCATGAACCTTAGGGTGTAAAGTTTTCACTCGTCCGTCCATCATTTCAGGAAAGCCTGTATAATCGGAAACTTCTATAACAGGTAACCCCTGTTGTGCTAAAAGTTTTGCGGTGCCACCGGTTGAGAGTAATTTTACACCACGTTGTACAAGCCCTTGGGCAAATTCTACAATACCGGTTTTATCTGAAACACTTAATAAAGCCTGACGAATAGGACGAGCTGTCATTACATTTTCCTTTCATAAAGAGGTTAAAAAAATAAGCGCGCAGATTATAACGCAAACGGTTGCGTAAATATAGAAAAGATTAAAGAAAATCCGTGGAAAGAAGTGCGGTCAAAACAGAGGGTGTTTTAAAGAAAAGCCCACGTATTGTGGGCAAATTGGAGGTATAAAGAATAAAATCTATATTAGTTTTTCTTAAACTTATTGTCTAATGCCAATGCACCACTGCCGGCAAAAACAAAGTAGAAGAAAACAACAGAGTAAAGTAATGCGAGTTCACCACCGTTTGCGAGTGGGAAAAATAATCCGCCTTGTGCCACATGCATAAAGAAATAGGCGTATGCCATTTGACCGGATAAGATAAAAGCAGCAGGGCGGGTAAATAAGCCTAACAATACTAAAACGCCCCCCACAATTTCAATGATGCCACCAACAATCATTAATGGATCGCCAACCGCACCATTGCCACCGGTCATCGAGATGGGAAATTCCCAAAATTTAGCCGTGCCATGTAAGATAAACATATAAGCCGCCACAATGCGTAATAACGCTAAAGCATAGGGACGAAATTTTTCGAGATTATTCATAAAGTTTCCTTATTTAAAGATGAATGAAAAGGCGCGCAGATCATAACGATTAGCGTTTTATCAAACAAGTAGCCAGTTTGAAAAAGACTTTTTCCTTTCAGTTAAAAATACGTTAATTTTCGATTTTATTTAACCAATCTAAAAAGCGATCGGCGTCCATAAAACCGGTAATGCGGCTCCCTGAAATTTCATTACCTGAACGAGCTAAAAATAAGATAGTCGGTAACCCTAACACCTGATAACGTTCCATGATGGCTTTATTTTCTGCGCTGTTTTTTGTCATATCCACTTGCAACACCAGCATATTTTCAAAGGCACTCTGTACATTTTTATCACTGAAAGTATAACGTTCAAATTCTTTACAAGCCACGCACCAATCCGCATATAAATCTAACAACGCAATACGGTGAGGGTTTTTCGCTAACAGCTCATCTAATTCTTGTAAATTTTGAATACGTTGAAATGGGGTATAAGAAATCACCGTATTTTTGACCGCACTTTGCTGATCTTGCCAGACAAGCTGTTGCAAAGGCTGCACCGCCACCATAGCACAAACCAATGAAAGCACTTTGACACCATACCCCAAACCACCTTTAGGCATTTGCAACGCAAACCAAAGGAAGAATGTCGTTGCCAGTAATGCCCACAAACCACTCTCCCACCTTTCAGGCAAAATACGAGAAAGCAAAAATATCGGTAGAGCAAGCATCACAAAACCAAAGGATTGTTTGACCGTATTCATCCACTCCCCTGATTTCGGCAAAATTTTATTACCAAATAATGTGATGAGCATAAGTGGAATGCCCATCCCCAGCGCCAATAAATAAAGCGTGATCGCACCGGTAACAAGATCGCCGCTTTGTGCCACATAAAGCAAAGCCCCTGAAAGCGGCGCAGAAGTGCAAGGTGAAGCCACCAGACCTGCGATCATTCCCATTAAAAACACCCCACCAAATGCACCGGAAGTTTGTTTTTGGCTCAGTGCATTGAGCTTAGTTTGCAAAGCGCTTGGAAGTTGCAAGGTGAAAAGCCCAAACATGGATAGGGCAAGCAAAATAAAGAGCACAGAAAGGCCTATCATGACATAAGGATGTTGCAAAGCAATTTGGAACGGTAATCCGATTGCCGCCACAGCAAGCCCAAGCAAAGTATAGGTGAGCGCCATCCCCTGCACATAAAGAAAACTAAGAGAAAATGCACGCAACATATTAGGGCGTTGTTGCTGACCGATAACAATAGAGGAAAGCAAAGGCAACATCGGTAACACGCAAGGTGTAAAGGCCAATCCCAGACCAAGTAAGAAAAAGCCGAACACCGCATATTTACTTTGGAATAAGCCCGCCGCTAAGCGATCTTGTTCTGCCAAAAGTGCGGTAGAATTTTCCGGCATTTTTTCTTCCACAGTCGCAATGGATAAATCGCCCACTTTTAAAGTTCTCACTTCCGGCGGATAGCAAAATCCTTCGGTACATCCTTGATAGGAAAGCGCAATATTTTGGTGATCCTCAAAAGTTTCACCGGAAAAATAAGCCACAAAAGGTTGGGTGAAAACTGCTACGCTGCCAAAATAAGGATCGTTGTGTATTTTCGCCTTTTGGTTAAAATTGACGGAAAGCATCTGTGCTGAACCATCAATTTTTGCCGTTATTTTATCTTGGTAGAGATAATAGCCATCCGCAATTTCCCACTGAACCTGTAGTTGTTTTTTATCAGAGGAAATTTGAGCGGAAAAAGGAAAAGCATTGTCAACAGTTAAAAAAGAAGGTTTATTATCAAATAATCCAGCTTGGCTTGCAAACACAGTCAAAATCAAAGCAAACAAAAGAAAGTATTTTTTCATAGGTGAAAGCATAAGTTGTGAGGGGGAAAAATTCTAACATAAAGAAATTTGAAAGCCTAAAAAGTATGATGTAAATCATAAAAATGAAAAGATCACAAAAATAACCGCACTTTCCCATTGTTACAACAATGTAACAAAGATAAAATAGAGCACCTCTCAAATTAACTAAAAGGATTAAAATATGGCAACGCCCCAGATTCTCCTCGTTGAAGATGAAGCCGTTACTCGAAATACCTTAAAAAGCATTTTTGAAGCAGAAGGCTACACCGTTCTTGAAGCTCAAAATGGCGGTGAAATGCATGAAATTTTAAAACGTAACACGGTAAATTTGGTTGTGATGGACATTAATTTGCCCGGCAAGAATGGGCTTCTATTAGCTCGGGAATTGCGTGAATATGCTAATTTACCCTTGATATTTTTAACCGGACGTGACAATGAAGTCGATAAAATTTTAGGGTTAGAAATTGGTGCAGATGATTATCTCACCAAACCTTTTAATCCTCGAGAATTGACTATTCGTGCACGCAATTTGTTGAGTCGTGTTATGCAGCAAAATGACAAAGAGAACAACACCGAGCGTGAGTTTTATCGATTCAATGGCTGGACACTTGACTTAAACAGCCATAATTTGATCACACCTGAAGGAGCAGAATTCAAACTCCCACGTAGTGAGTTTCGCGCAATGTTACATTTCTGCGAGAACCCTGGAAAATTACAAACTCGTGAAGAATTGTTAAGAAAAATGACAGGACGTGAACTGAAACCTCAAGATCGGACCGTGGATGTCACCATTCGCCGTATCCGTAAACATTTTGAAGATCATCCAAACACACCTGAAATTATTGCAACCGTTCACGGTGAGGGTTATCGTTTCTGTGGTGAAATCGAATCGTAAAAACGATGATTTCCTTTCTTTTATCATCAGTATACAACGGGCGAACTAAGTTCGCCCTCAACACATCCAAAGATTAAAAAGTCTTTTCAAAAACAATGGTAAGATTCTGCGTTTTATAATGATAAAGCGTCTTTAAATTGCTCTGCTGTTTTCGCCACTCAAAGGTTAATTTGGGCGTAATACCATAGAAATGCCAATCTCGTTTCCATATTTGGGCAAAAAATGTATAAATTTTATCCTGTCTAATCTTGCCTAAAGGAAGAATGCCGCCAAGTACAGCATCAGATTTAAATTGGCGATGGGTGAATCCAATATTGAGTTTTGTCGAAATTCCCCATTGATATTCTTGCAGCCAGCCTATTCTAATATTCTTAATTTTTGAACTGTATTGGCGTTCTTGTAGTTTTTCTTCCGCTAAAGCCGCACCGATATACAGAATTTGTTTGGGATTGCGATACCAAATAAAAGTTGTAGAAAGCGTGTTAATTCGCCCCTCTTGGGGATTAGTTTTAAAAAAACGTCTTTTTTCACTCGAAAATGATGTTTGATTTTGCCAATTTTGTGATAACCATAAACTATAGCTTAGTTCAATACCATTTGACCAATGAAATACCTCACCACCATACCAACGCTTTTCAAAAAAGGGCTGGATTCGGAAGATAAAATCATTCTTTTTGTAAGCATAGCCAAGTAAAGTGCGGTTAGAAATATCGTCAAATTGATGATTATCCCAATAGGTTTTACCGAGAATATCGTTACCCACCGTAAAATAATGGGAATGGATTAGGTTAAAATCGCGGTTTATACCAAGAGAATAAGCCACGCCTGTCGCTTTTTGGGGCAACATCTTTGAATTTTTGACAAACCCTGTATTTTCAATGACTTGTGAAGAGGAAACATTGTCAACATTATTCGTTTTAA
Organism: Rodentibacter rarus; assembly: GCF_001998965.1. Lineage (GTDB taxonomy): Bacteria > Pseudomonadota > Gammaproteobacteria > Enterobacterales > Pasteurellaceae > Rodentibacter > Rodentibacter rarus. Next base: position 12,200 of record NZ_MLHJ01000008.1, on the reverse strand, counting down.
GATAGGCAATACTGCCTTCAATTTGCCATGCGTTACGTTCATTAATCGCATTAATATAACGGTTAATCCGTTCATAGGCGGAAGCAGGTAAACGTTGAACACTTTTCAATTTATTTAATTGCAATCTTGCCGCACTGTCTTGACGATCAGTAAATAGGGCGATAGCTAATTCCATCCGGATAGAATGAAGCTCGGGATGCTCGCTGATGATTTGCCGGTAAATTTTAATAGCCTGCCCATAATCTTGGCGTAAAAACGCCAATTTAGCGTGACTATAATCAAGTAAGGTTTTATTGGTGTATGATTGGGCTTGATACTGCATGAGCAGATTTTGAATACGATCTGCATTTTCTTGGTAGATAGCTTGCTTAAGCGATTCTTCAAGCTCATTTGAATAAACAGCGGGACTCACTAAACAGAAAAAAAGAATGAAACGTCTCATAATAAAAACTGCCTATTGATTCATTTAAAACCATAGGCAGCCAAATAGGTTAATAGCGGATACCACCAAAAGAGGTGTCATAACTATCATTTTTAAAATCTACTATGCCAGCGGCTTCTTTTGCCCCATTACCAAATAAGCCACCTTGATAAGTTCCTTTTTCTAACAAGGTTGAAGCATCTCCCTTAAATTCTGTCCCATTGAGTTGGGTTTTATGGAGAGTAATATCCTGGCTACGCCCATCCTTTAACAAACTAAATTCGATTTTTCCATCGACAGATTTTTGATCAAAATCTACATTTAAGGTTGTTTTTCCGCCTCGACTTGGATTACCTGTCATCCCACTGACCCAATAAGCATCACCCACATAAGTTGCCGAACCTGAAGGTAAATTGGTTGCTTTCGTACCTTGAAAGCGGGTTTCTTTTACTGTTTTGGCATCATTGATCCAAATACCGTAGAAAGAGTCATTATTATTTTTGCCATAAAATTCTCCATCAACGGTTTTCGCTGAAACGTGCCCCTTTGGACTATTTGTCAAATCAATTTTAGTGCCATCCGGTGTCGTTGCAGAACCCGCTCCACCACCGCTACCGCTACCGCAAGCGGTCAAAAATCCGGCGAAAATAGCAGAAAGTAAATATTTTTTCATAGGAAACCTCTTAAATGAGTGAAATATAGAAATTTTTACGGTTTACTAATCTATAAGTAAGTAAACAAGTTGAATTTTACTTATCTATTACTCTGTTTTCAAGACTAAAAAACGACAAAATGTGAATAAATGAGTATTCTAGAAAATTAGTGATGGCACAGTTATTGGCAGCAGCGGCAGATAAATCAATCGGGCAACGCATTCAACAAAAAAGAAAAGAATTTGGCTATTCTGCAGAAAGGTTATCGGAATCAATCAATTTATCTCAGCAGCAGCTTTCACGTTATGAACGTGGCGTAAGTAAAATTAATGTCAATCATTTGATTGACATTGCCATCTTTTTTAATACCCCCATCAGTTGGTTTTTTCAAGATTGTATGCCTGAGACATTAATGAAAGAAGAATTAAAAGAGGTGGAAATCAATCAAAAATGGAGCAACTTATCCACTGTACAGAAACAAGCCTTTGTGGCATTTTTGGATACATTAAAATAACAGTGAAAATCTATTTCTTAGATAGTTTGCCCATGCCTCTCCTAGCCACTAACCTTCTCTCCATCTTTTAATTTTTATTCGACTTTGCGATCAAAAGACATATTCGGTAAAATCAGCAAAAATTTCAAAACACAGAAAATTATGACAAAGAAAAAAGTAAAACCGGGTTCAAATACCATCGCTTTAAATAAACGAGCCCGTCATGATTATTTCATTGAAGATGAAATCGAAGCGGGGCTTGAATTACAAGGCTGGGAAGTCAAATCTATGCGCGCGGGTAAAGCCAATATTAGTGACAGCTACATTATTTTCAAACAAGGAGAAGCCTATTTATTTGGGGCGACTATTCAACCACTCAGTTTGGCTTCAACCCATATTGTGTGTGATCCCACCCGCACCCGAAAATTACTGCTCAATAAACGAGAATTAGAATCCCTCTTTGGCAAATCCAGCCGTGATGGTTTCACCATTGTCGCCCTTTCTCTCTATTGGAAAGGCGCTTGGGCAAAAATTAAAATTGGGTTAGCGAAAGGTAAAAAACAACACGATAAGCGTGATGATATTAAAGAGCGTGAATGGAAGTTAGCAAAAGAACGGATTATGAAAAATGCTAATCGTGGATAGTGTTCTCTCTAGAACTAAGTGATTTGCCCCCAAAATTGTACAGGTTATTAACTTAAATATTGAGTTCGCTATTGCACCGGACTCAATCCTTTTAAATCGAGTTTAATTCGTTTTTCGTTGTAATACACCAAATATTCTTCAATTTCTGCCTGCAATTCAGCGATTGAAGTATAAGTACGTGACTAAAAGCATTCAGATTTTAATATCGCAAAAAAACTTTCAATCACCGCATTATCGTAGCCATTTCCTCGGCGACTCATGCTTTGCACCGCTTTACCCTCTAACATTTTCACCCATTCCTGCGTACCATACAATACATCTTGGTCTCTGTGAATAATCGGGTATTCTGTCGCTTTAAGTCGGCTAAGCCCTTGTTCTAGCATTCTTTTTACGGGTGAGAACTTCGGACCTGTAGCAAAACTATAGGTAAAGCTCATTCCAATGCCCAACCAAATAATAGATTCAAGGGGAAGTCTACGCTTTCTAACTATCTCAATACCACTTTCTTGTAAAGCTTGAAGAATAGTTCATTATTAAGAAAGGTATTGAGTTTTTTGAGGGCATAACGTGAAGAGCGGTGAAAAGTTGTCTTGAAGTCTTTTGAGAGCTTTATAAAAAAAATCCGGTATCAAAGTTGATGCCGGATTTAACGATCATTGTCAATCGTCAAGATCGGGGAAATGACTGGCATTACTCGAAATTGACCATACTTTTGTTCCTTATTCAGATAATGGTGATGTAGTATCAAGTCGCAAGGGTAACCCAGCCCTCCCCATTCTCGCATAGAACTCCACCACAAAATCATCAAAACGATCTTCTTCGATTGCTTGGCGAATTTCAGCCATAAGGCGTTGATAATAACGCAAATTATGGATGGTATTTAAACGAGCGCCTAAAATTTCACCGCATTTATCTAAATGATATAAATAGGCTTTCGTGTAATTTTTACAGGTGTAGCAATCGCAATGAGGATCGAGTGGGCTGGTGTCATCACGGTATTTCGCATTACGGATTTTTACAATACCCTCTGTGACAAATAAGTGACCATTACGGGCATTGCGGGTTGGCATCACACAGTCGAACATATCGATCCCACGGCGAACGCCCTCAACTAAATCTTCCGGTTTCCCTACCCCCATTAAATAGCGTGGTTTATCCGCCGGGATTTGTGGGCAAATATATTCCAAAATACGGTGCATATCTTCTTTTGGCTCGCCCACGGCCAATCCGCCTACGGCATAACCGTCAAAACCGATGTTGACTAAGCCCTCCAAAGAGATTTTACGCAATTCCTCAAATACCCCCCCTTGAATAATACCGAAAAGGGCGTTTTTATTGCCAAGCTCATCGAAGCGATCACGACTGCGTTTTGCCCAACGAAGAGACATTTCCATAGACTTTTTGGCATAGTCAAAGGTGGCAGGATAAGGGGTACACTCATCGAAAATCATCACAATATCAGAGCCAAGATCATATTGGATTTCCATGGATTTTTCCGGGGAAAGAAAGATGCGTTCGCCATTAATCGGATTTTGAAATTTGACGCCCTCTTCAGTAATTTTGCGTAATTTACCGAGGCTAAATACTTGGAAACCACCACTATCCGTTAAAATTGGGCGATGCCACTGCATAAAATCATGCAAATCACCGTGTTTACGCATCACTTCTTGTCCAGGGCGCAACCACAAATGGAAGGTATTCCCCAGTAAAATATCAGCCCCCGTAGCCCGCACTTCTTCCGGTGTCATCCCTTTTACCGTACCATAAGTGCCCACCGGCATAAAAGCCGGCGTTTCCACGCTAAATGTGCCTTGCGGACGTTCAAACACTAACCGACCACGGCGTGCATTACCGCTGGTTTTGTCTAATTCATATTTCATTTTTATTTCCTCAACGAATAAACAGTTCGAAGATTGTGTCAATAAAAAAGCCTGTTTAAATTTACAGGCTTTATGTTATACTTTTTTCAATGCTCTTTGAGCAGAGGCGGATCTACTAAGATAGTCCGCCAGTTGCCGCTGTCGGGCTATATCGTAGATCCTGATTGTTAATCATATCAAGGATAAAAATATGACTAACTTCACAATTAAATTGGTCATCATTACTCTACTTTGCCTGTTATTGAAAGGTAGCACTGGCTATTAGTAGTTGATGCCGCAAGGGACGATTACCTCGTCCCTTGTTTTTTTATTGTAGGCGTTGCCTTTATTTAAGTCAAACGACTTATTCCAATCCCTTCACTTTTGGATTTTTTGTAATAAACATGGCATCACCATAGCTGAAAAAACGGTAGCGATTTTCGACCGCACTTTTATAAGCATTCATTGTGTGGCGAAAACCGGCAAAGGCAGAAACCAACATGATGAGCGTGCTTTCCGGTAAATGGAAATTAGTGATTAAGGCATCCACCACTCGGAATGATTTCCCCGGATAAATGAAAATTGAGGTGTCAGAAAAATACGGTTCAATCAAATCCGAATTACCGTTTTCTTCTGCAGACAAGGCTGCGGTTTCAATCGAGCGAACGGAAGTCGTCCCCACTGCAATTACACGTTTTCCCGCTTTTTTGGTCGCAATAATGGCATTGCACACTTCTTGTGAAAGCTCCACATATTCGGCGTGCATAATATGATCTTCAATATTTTCTACACGAACCGGCTGAAATGTCCCCGCCCCCACATGGAGTGTCACAAATTCAAAATTGACGCCTTTAGCTCGAAGTTTTGCCAACAGTTCATCATCAAAATGCAAGCCCGCAGTGGGGGCGGCTACTGCTCCCGGCACTTTGCTGTAAACGGTTTGGTAACATTCTTGATCCGCATCTTCATCAGGGCGATCAATATAAGGCGGCAATGGCATATGTCCGATTTGTTGTAACACTGCTAAAAGTGTGGTGGATTTATCCTTTAATTCCACTTCGAAAAGACTGCCGTGGCGTGCCGTCATCACCGCTGAAATGCCGTGATTTTCGCCCAGTTTATCTTCCCCTAAAATTAACTCAGCACCTTCCTTTGGTGATTTTGAAGAACGAATATGAGCGAGGAAACGGTACTCGTCCAACATCCGTTCAACCAACACTTCAATTTTACCGCCACTGGCTTTGCGTCCGAACATTCGGGCGGGAATCACACGGGTATTGTTAAAAATTAATAAATCCCCTTCCTCAATGAGGTCTAACACCTCCGTGAAAGTGCGGTGTGAAATAGCACCGTTTTCACCGTTTAATGTGAGAAGACGACAAGAGGAACGCTCTTCTTTGGGATAACGGGCGATAAGCTCATCGGGTAAATCAAAATGGAAATCGGAAACTCGCATAATCATATTTGGGTTGATAAAAAGATGGGGTAGTCTAGTTGGAATGAGTGGGAAGCTCAAGGGGAAATGTTTGTTATTTCCCCTTTTTCGATTAAAGAATCATTTTGACTAATTTATCTGCTTTAATTCGGGCAAATTTTTTCAACAGTTTTTGAACCGGTTCGGGATATTGAGACAATTCTTCCAATTCGGAATAATGGCTCAATACAGTGGTGCGCTGACGAATATAATTTAACTCTTTTTCAACCTGATCCCGCAATTCTTGCTTCGGATCGTGAATTAATAGACCATTTTCCGCATCTAAACGCCAAGCCCGTGGGTTTAAATTATTACCGGTCAATAAAATATAACGGTTATCCACCCATACACCTTTTAAGTGATAAGTGTTATCACCGTCTTTCCACAAGCGAATTGTTAATCGCCCCTGTTCAATGTCTTGTTGGAATTTTTCACAAAAATGGCGGAGATTGCTTTCATATAAATAAGGCAGAGCGCCCGCCATTTTGAAAGGTTGTTCCGGTGGAATATAAAAATCGTTTGCTACTTTGTCGCCAACGATAATTTCGATCTTTTTCCCAGTTTCCAAGAGTGTCGCAATTTTATTTTGCAGGGGTCGGGGAAAATTAAAATAAGGGGTGCAAATGACGAGATTTTCTTGCGCCTGTAAAAATAGCTCTTCGATAATTTGGTTTAACTCATTTCCTGATGCGCCCAAACCAAATAAAGGCGAAACGCTTAAAACATCGGAAAAACCCACTGCACTTTCTAAGCTGTATTCTGCGTGATTCGCTAAATTTTTGCGATAAGCACGAATCGCAGTGCGAATTTCTTTTGTGCGAGGACGATTTGCCACATCAAGGGGATGAACCGCATTCAAGTCCAATAAATAATCATTAATAAAATTCACCATGGCATCGGCTAAAGCCTGATTGGTGATTTTTTGGTAGCGATCGTAGCGGTATTTATCACCTTGTTGTAAATAAACGTTGTTGATACTCGCACCGCTATAAAGCACTGTATCATCAAAAATAAATCCTTTGATATGTAAAACGCCGAACACTTCACGGGTATTAATCGGTACCCCAAAAAACATATTCGGATCCTCTGAAAGTTGGTAAGTCTGACGCTGTTCCACATACCAATCGGCATTGGTTGCCGATTTTTCCGCCCCCAATAAATTGCGCTGACCACGATGCCAATCCACAAGAATTTTCACATCCAATTCAGGGTGCTCTTGTTTTATGCGATAAATTTCATCAAGAATTTCTTGTCCGGCTTCATCTTTTTGCCAGTAAAGTGCGGTGACATAAATGCGTTTTTTAGAATTTCTAATTAATTCAATTATTTGTGCTTTAAATTCAATCGGGCTAAACAAAAACTCAACTTGTGCTTTTTCTAAGGGTAAAAAAGGCAAATTTTGAAGCGTTTGCTCTGCACGTTTTACTTTATTGATTAACATAATCTGTCTCTGCAATTTCTAGGGTTGGGCTAGTTTACAATATTTCCTTTAGGGATTAATAGAAAAAAGGTTTTTTTTCGTTATAATGCTCACAAATTTTTGCCTTTTTTGGCGAATTATTATCCAATTTTTCTTGAGTAACGCAATATGAACCATTCTCGCAAACCCACTTTTCAACTCCATTCCGGCAAATTTCTTCAAGAAGGGAATCCTAAACGAGCGCAATCTCACCGTGCAGAAGATCACCGAAACGATGAAAAACGCCCTCAAAATCGACCGCACTTTGATAAAAAATGTGATCATCAAAAAAGCGAACCTCATTTTCAAAGAGAAGTTCGTGAAGCGCAGATTGCTGAGCTTTGTTTAAATAAAAGTGGTGGGGCGCAAGGCAGTGTAAAAGTAGTCGTGAAAAGCACAGGCTTAGCCTATAAACCTAAAGAAAAGAAAATCGGTGCCCTTTCGCCACGCGCACCGGAAAAAATTAAGAAAAATCGTGCGGAAGAAATGAAAGTCTGTGGCGAAAATACCTGTTTGGAATTGTTTGCACAGCGTCCGGAAAGCATTGTGCGAGTTTGGGCGACGGTGCAAATGTCCCATAAGATCGGCGAAATATTGCGTTATTTAGCCACAAATAAAAAGGTTTATCATATTGTAGATAATGAAGAATTATCGCTGGTAAGCGGCACAGAACATCACGGCAGCATTTGTATGTTGGTGAAAAAACCACGTCCTTTCACCTTAGCGGGCTATTTGGCGATTCCCCATCAGGAAGATGTTTTAGTGTTGTTGGATAAGGTCAATAATGCTCAAAATATCGGGGGGGTATTGCGTACCTGTGCCTTTTATGGGGTAAAAAATCTGATTACTGCCCATCCCGAAACAATCTATTCTTCGGCTGCAATGCGTGTTGCAGAAGGCGGGGCAGAACATCTCCGTTTATTGGAATGTTTGGATAGTGAATCTGCGTTGCAACAACTTCGTCAAGCCGGTTATCAAGTGGTACACATCGCACAAGGCAAAGAAGGCATCCCGCTAGATAAGGTGCAATTTCATCAGAAAATCGTCTTTTTACTGAGCGAAAGTCACACTGATGATTTATACGAAAAACAAGATCTCAGCGTTCGCTTATCCTTAAGTAACCCACTCAAAAATGGGCTGAATATTGCGGTAAATAGCGGCATTTTGCTTGCGAAGTGGTATTTCACAAGATAGGGAAAGTGCGGTTGTTTTTCCCGATGTTTTTCAACGCCGACAAATTGTCGGCTTTTATTTTGGATAATGAAGTCAATATTTCTAATAAAGGATGAGAAATATTGTGATATAAATTTGAAGGGAAAACAGCGAAAGCAAGTGAAATGGCGATTCTTCAGCGCAAGCCCCAAAAAATGAAATATGCTTTGGGGCTTGTGTGCTTTATTCAATCCGTTCAATTTTAATATTAAATAGGGCGAACATAATTGCCAGTAAAGGAACGGTGTAATTAAAAATGGCATAAGGTGCATATTCAAATGCATTGACTTGAAGCATTGAATAAGCATAAACGCCACAAGTATTCCAAGGGACAAGTACAGATGTGACTGTACCGCCGTCTTCTAAGGCACGCGAGAGGTTTTTGGTGTGTAATTTCCGTTCTTTATAGGCAGTAACATACATTCTGCCGGGTAATAAAATGGAAATATATTGTTCAGAAGTCGTACAATTTGTGACGACCGAAGAAAAAATGGTGGCAATAATTAGCATACTGGCATTGCGGGCAAAATGTAAAATCGTTGAAACCACCGATTTCAGCATTCCGGTCTGTTCAGCGATTCCGCCAAAGCTCATGGCGACAATGGTGAGTGAGATGGTGTACATCATTGACTCAATCCCACCACGATTGAACAAGGTGTCTATTATCTCTTGTCCGCTTTGAATTTTAAATCCATCGTGTAACGTTTTGATTGCAGTCCCCACATCAGCCCCCTGTACAATAATGTGGCAGAGCGTACCAAGTAATATTCCAATCGTTAATGCCGGGATTGCTGGAACTTTTTTCATCACTAGCAATACCACCATCACCGGTACAAGTAGTAACCAAGGGCTAACAACAAAATGTTGGTTAATGTTTTCCATCACATTTTGTATATGAGAAAGATTTGTGTGCGAGGTATCAAATTGCATCCCCATATACCAATAAAAGCCTAACGCAATAAGATAAGCCGGTAATGTTGCCGTTAGCATATGTTTAATATGCTCAAATAAATCGGTACCGGTAATCCCTGAGGCAAGGTTCGTGGTATCAGAAAGTGGTGATATCTTGTCGCCAAAATACGCCCCTGAAATAACCGCTCCGGCAACCATTGGGGTTGGGATCCCAATACTTAAACCAATGCCAATCGCAGCGACACCGATTGTTCCCATTGTTGACCAAGAGCTTCCTATAGAAAGTGTGACGATCCCACAAATAATACAAATAGTGAACAAAAATAATGACGGTGAAATCAATTTTAGCCCATAATAAATCATTGTTGCGACAATCCCACCGCCTAACCAAGCACCGATTGTCAATCCAATCATTATGATGATAACAATAGCGGGGAGTGCCATTTTAATGCCTCGGTAAATGCCTTGTTCAATGCTCTCCCAGCGATACCCAAATTTCATTGCAACCAATGTTGCCGTAATTGCACCAATAATTAAAGGAATATGGGGGGATGCCTCAAATTTAATAATGGAAACAGCCATTGCAGCAACCATCACAAGAACCGGCAATAATGCATACAGGAAAGGAATATCAATTTGTTGGTTTGATATTTGAAATTTTGTATTTGACATACGTATCTCCTCCTGAGAGGTACAATTCAAGTGGGAAAATTGTACTTTTTTGATGAAAAATGTAACTGTGCTTAATACATCATTGCACTATCCTCATTATCTCACTGACATTTTTAGAATGATTAAAGATTTGCATAATCTGTGAGGTAACCAAATAAATCTTTCGGATCTTTCAAATCCGGAGTAAGCGACAACGGACGTGCCAAACCCAATGTTACGGCGGTATCATTCATATATCGAATGGCTGAAAAATCTTCAATTGCAAACCCTACAGAATCAAATAAGGTGATTTCTTCCTCAGAATAACGGGCAGATTCTCCCTTTTGGAAAATGTCAAATAATGGTGTAACGGGGAAATCGTCAGGCATATTTTGCAATTCTCCCTCAATCCGTGTTTGGGGTTCAAATTCGACAAATACACGCGCATTTTTTACAACATCTGCGTGCAATTCCGTTTTATTGATATTGTCGCCTCCTACCGCATTAATATGCATTCCTGCTTCAATCATTTCCGGCGTAATAATATTCGCTTTTGAATATTCGGCAGTTACCGTTGTCACAATATCTGCATTTTTGACAGCTTGCGCCACGGTATCAAAAATCTCAATTTTTAATGAGGTATTTGATAAATTTCTCGCCAATTTTTCACTCGCTTTTCGATCAATATCAAACAGAGCCAATTCCTCAATCCCCAGTAAATGATAAAACGCTAGCGCTTGAAACTCACTTTGACAACCGTTTCCAATTATTGCCATTCGTTTACTATTTGGACGGGCAAGATATTGAGCGGCAAGTACTGAAGTTGCGGCAGTACGTAACGCTGTAGTCAGGGTAAATTCGCTAATAACATCGGGCTGCCCCGTATCGTTACTTATCAACGCACCAAAGGCTAAAATAGTAGAAAGTCCTTTATTGGGATTTTTAGGATGACAATTTACATATTTAAAACTGTATTGCCGTTGGTTGGCGATAGGCATTAATTCTAATACCCCATCAGAAACGTGATTGGAAATTCGGGGAGTTTTATCAAAAGAATCCCAATGAAGATAATCCTCTAAGATATAGCTCTTCATTCCCTCTAAAGTTTCTTTGATACCTTGGCGTTGGATAATATTGGCAACATCTTGCGGGCTAATGATAATGGTTGGCAAACTTCCTGTTATCGTGGATGGATATGGCATAGCTTTTCTCCCGTTAGTTAATAAAATATTAATGAATTGTTATAGCAATGCTAGTGTGCAAGATTTTTCTATTAATTAAAAGCGTGAAATATGCTAATGTTTTAGCAAAATTTAATCATTGTGTTAGGGAGAACTTGCATTATGTCAATTTTGGACGAAACCAACCAAAAATTATTGAGTCTATTACGAGAAAATGCGAGATACTCCATTGCATTTTTAGCCAAAAAATTAAAAGTATCTCGAGCGACAGTCGCAAACCGCATTGCCCGGCTTGAAAAGGAAGGCATTATTTTAGGCTATCGGGTGGAACTTCACTCTACGGAAGAATCTAACGGCATTAAGGCTTGGACAACCATTATTGTCGATGGTGGCGCAACCGCAGAGGTCATCCAAATCCTGCGAGGCGAACCCTGTATCAATGCGATTTACGATACCAACGGACGTTGGGATATCCTTATTGAACTTATCGCTCCCTCATTGGAAGAACTCGGACAAGCATTGGAACGAATCCGCTCAATTAAAGCGATTACTTCTTCAGAAACCTATATTCATTTAAAACGCTATGTTTAAAAAAAATCGGCACCAACGGTGCCGATAATTTATAAAGTGCGGTCAAAATTTTCGATATTATATAGCCGTTGCACAAATAAATTTTCACCTTTACAAGGTGTGCAAAATTAATTAATCCTACCCCTATCCGACCTATAGCGCATAAAGTGGCTCAGATAAACTAACACCCTACGAATCGTAGGAAGTGAAGAATGAAAATTGTGCATTACTACATAATATCGAGAATTTTGTTTATTTTGCGCCTATACCATCATTTTGTATAATGCCTCTGAGATAACACATTCAAATACCGCTATTTCACTATTTTGTTCCGCCAGTGCAGATATGGGCTTTATGCATCTATCTTGCGGCGTTCATAAGGTATATGTTCAATAATGTGATCCATTAATTTATCTAAGTTCCATTGTTTTTCGGCACTATAATAAATTGGAGTCGTCATTGTTAACCCTGTCGTTTCTTTGATGCGATGACGGATAGAATTTGCTTTATCATTTAGAAAGTGAAGTAATTCAGGTCTAGGGCAATGATTTACATCATCCCAATTTCTGCCTTTCATCGCCATATCTGCTTGGTTAATCGCAACAATCACCCGATGAGGTTCAATACATCGTAAAACAACTTGTTCTAAAGTTTGGGGCTGTACTAGATA
>NZ_MLHJ01000079.1 GCF_001998965.1 Rodentibacter rarus | reverse complement strand
TTATCTAGTACAGCCCCTTCTGTATTCATAAGTAATTTGGCTTATCCCTTCTTTTATATCATCACCAAGTTGTTTTAGATCATTATTCATATTTTGTATATCATCCTCTAAGGTTATCACTGTAGGTGAGGAGAAAGCAGGAGAAAAATTGAGAATTGAGCCAAAGCCAATAAGGAAATTAGCAATGCAAGTACGTTGTATCGTTTTCATATTGATTTCCTATATTGTTCATTTTTACTGTTTAGATAATTCACCGAAGATATTTATTGAGGTAATAAATGTGAGACTAAAGTTCATTTTGGGTTTGTTTCTTTTAGGTGCTCCAGCACTCTGGGAATTATATATGGGGTGAGAGGGGATTGCAAATAATAAAGAAAAGGCGAACCTTTCGATTCGCCTCTTTGTAAGTTTTCTAATTTAACAATTAGAAATAAACACGCAGACCTACACCGATAGCCTTATCTTTGATTTTAGAACCATCAACATAGTTGCCATTTGTATAGTCCTTAGATTGTACATATTTTCCTTCAATGAAAGTCATTACTTGCTTGTGAAGTTTGTAATCAACCCCTAGCAAGAAGCCATGAGTCTTAGTCTTATCATTACCTTCTTTCTCTTGTTCATACAAGTAGTTACCGTAAACACTACTTACATCAGCAATTACAGGAACTTTAAATCCTGGAGAAATAAAGAAAGATTTTGTAGCTTCTTGACCGTCAGTCTTATCTTTTTGGTAACCACCATCAAGTGAGATAAGGAAACTTTGGAAATCATAACCTGCACTCAACATAACTCCATCAACATTACGTTTTGCAGAGCCTGAGGTTTTGTAGTTGGTACGGTCATAAACCCCTTGTAAAATTAGACCATCTTTATTATAAATAAAACCAGCTTGAGTACCATTAGATAGTTTTCCTACAGTAACTTCGTTGTCTATATCACGTTTTTCAGCAAACTGATAGCTTACACCTAATTGTAAACCATCAATACCATAGTAGTCATAACGAATTACCGATTTACCTGAAGTAGGAACGTAATCAGGTAAAATTCCGTATGCATAGTCATTTGCGATACCGACATCATCACCAATTGTTACTTGGCGACCAAAAGTTACTTGACCAAGTTCTTTTTTTCCTAATCCGATGTAGGCACGATGTGCTCTTAATGAACCGAAACCATCTTCATCAGCCTCTTGATTTCCACTTTCATCTTTACCATCAAAACGCACTTCTGTACGACCTAAAGCATAGAAACCATCACCAAGTTCGTGTCTTACTTTAATTTCCACACGAGAATCATGGTTTTTTAAACCAGTGTGGGAGTGTCTTTTACCTTCTGCAATAGTCTTTCCATTTGCATCTTTTAGTGACCACTCTCCAGATTTGTTAGACTTTTCTAATAAAATACGAAGAGAACCGTTTAACTCAACTTTAGTCCCTTCGTTGTCATAAATTACTGTCGCATTCGCTGCTGAGGCGGCAAATGCACCGACGATTAATGCTGCTAGTGTTTTTTTCATCATTGTTATTTCTTATTGGTTTGTTAATGACCAAGACTGAACTTTTCATTATTTAAAATGTCAAGCCGCCCAAATAGGCGGCTTGGATCATTGCAAAAAGCCTTTTTTCTGTCAATGGAAAACGGTTGCTAATGTTTAAATATCAGATCAAGATCACATTTTTTAGGCAAATAAGTTCAAAATTTCAACAAATTTTTGTTCATAAAATAATAAGAAAATCAACCGCACTTTTGTTTATTCGGATTGGTATCCCTCATCGTTGAAAGTCGGATTCGTTGCCCCTGCTTTTGCTAAGGCATCACAAATTTCATTTTCACGATGCCCCATATGACCTTTTACCCATTTCCATTCAATACTGTGGGGTTGAATGGCATGATCGAGTGCCATCCATAAATCTTGGTTTTTCACCGGTTTACCGCTAGCGGCTTTCCAATTATTTTTTTTCCAATTAAAAATCCATTGGGTGATGCCTTTTTTCATATATTGGCTGTCACTATAAAGGGTGATTTGGCAGGGCTCTTTTAGGGTGTTGAGTGCTTCAATTACTGCACGCAATTCCATTCGGTTGTTGGTGGTGGTGAAATAACCTTTGGAGAGTTCTTTTTCGTGTTGTTTATAACGCAATAGAATACCGATTCCGCCTGCGCCGGGGTTACCAAGACAAGAGCCGTCAGTAAAAATTTCAATCTGTTTTTGCATAACAAAATCGTTGTTGTGTACAATGGCAAGCATTTTAATAGAAAGGAATAGGTTGAACAAATGATTAATCCAAATCGCCAAATTGTGCTGGATACGGAAACCACGGGGATGAGCCAACTGGGGGCGCATTATGAAGGTCACGGTATTATTGAAATTGGTGCGGTGGAATTGGTGAATCGCCGTTATACGGGCAATAATTTTCATATTTATATTAATCCTAAGCGCCCCGTGGATCCGGAGGCGATAAAAGTTCACGGGATTACCGATGAGATGCTTGCAGATAAGCCGGAATTTAAAGCCATTGCGCAAGAATTTTTAGATTATATTAAAGGTGCTGAACTTTTGATCCACAATGCGCCCTTTGATGTGGGGTTTATGGACTATGAATTTCGTAAGCTTGGGCTCGCGGTGAAAACCGAAGAGATTTGTGTGGTGACGGATACCTTGCAAATGGCACGCCAGATGTATCCGGGCAAACGGAACAGTTTGGATGCTTTGTGTGATCGATTAGGTATTGATAACAGCAAGCGAACCTTGCACGGGGCGTTACTGGATGCGGAAATTTTAGCGGACGTTTATCTTTCGATGACAGGCGGGCAAACCAGCTTGTTTGATGAAGGGGAAGAAGAGAGTGCTGTGCTCCCTATGGTAGAAGGGAATGTGCAAGAATCAATTGAAAGTGCGGTGACTTTTTCCAATAATTTAAAACGTCTCCAACCGAATGAAGAAGAATTGCAAGCGCATTTGGAATTATTAAAAATGATCAATAAAAAGAGTGATGGAAAATGTCTGTGGGATTTACGTATTGGGGATGAATCCGTGCATTAAATAAACAGCTGAACGTGAAATGAAAAAAAAAGATTGACGAGATAACTACGGATCATTATGATACGCACCACTTAGCGGAGTGGTAGTTCAGCTGGTTAGAATACCTGCCTGTCACGCAGGGGGTCGCGGGTTCGAGTCCCGTCCATTCCGCCAATTCTTTCATTTACTCCTTATTGACATCTTTGTGAAGATAGATCAATACAAAATAGAACAGCGGAGTGGTAGTTCAGCTGGTTAGAATACCTGCCTGTCACGCAGGGGGTCGCGGGTTCGAGTCCCGTCCATTCCGCCAATTCTTTTTAGAATAAAAAATGCACCTTTGGGGTGCATTTTTTATACCTGAAGTTTTTTGCCGTTCTTGGCAAGATTTTTATCAATGCTTAAGATTTGAAGCACTAGGGAGCGGCGAACTCCCTAGTATGTCGTTATTAACAGTAAGCCGGAAAACTCACTAATAATAGCAGTACGACAAGGATAATAATTTTAATCATGTGATTATCCTCTTCAAATGTTGCGAAAAAACGCAACCCTCGCTTTCAAACTGCTTCTTGAAAGCGAGATTACTGTAACGAAATTTATGAATAAATAAACAGTATTGAGAAAGCCACGATTTTTATTCGTGGCTTTTTATTTGCCTGTGTTCAAATCGCTTTTTACCAACGCCCTAACTTCCGCTATAATGTCGCCCATTTTTGATAAGAAAAGAGATTTTTATGACAACTCCTGTTGTAGCCCTTGTGGGGCGCCCGAATGTGGGAAAATCCACTTTGTTTAATCGCCTAACCCGTACCCGTGATGCTTTAGTGGCGGACTTCCCTGGTTTGACCCGTGATCGCAAATATGGTCATGCCCATATTTCAGGCTATGAATTTATTGTGATCGATACCGGTGGGATTGATGGCACAGAAGAAGGGGTGGAAGAAAAAATGGCAGAGCAGTCACTGCTTGCGATTGAAGAAGCGGATATCGTGCTTTTTCTTGTGGATGCCCGTGCAGGTTTAACGGCAGCCGATATTGGTATCGCGAATTATTTACGCCAACGTCAAAATAAAATCACGGTGTTGGTGGCGAATAAAACCGATGGCATTGATGCCGATTCCCACTGTGCAGAATTTTATCAACTCGGTTTGGGTGAGATTGCGCAAATCGCCGCCTCTCAAGGGCGTGGCGTCACGCAATTAATGGAACAGGTGTTAGCTCCCTTCGCCGAAAAAATGGAAAACGCGGAAAAAATTGACCGCACTTCTGATGAGGAACAAGATGAGTGGGAACAAGAATTTGATTTTGATTCGGAAGAAGACACCTCATTACTTGATGAAGCCTTGGAAGAAGAAAATGAAGACGAACAAGACAAAAACATCAAGATCGCCATTGTGGGTCGCCCAAATGTGGGGAAATCAACACTCACTAACCGTATTTTAGGTGAGGATCGGGTGGTGGTTTATGATATGCCGGGTACCACTCGTGATAGCATTTATATCCCTATGGAGCGTGACGGTCAGCAATATACCTTGATTGATACTGCCGGGGTGCGTAAACGGGGAAAAGTACATCTTGCGGTGGAAAAATTTTCGGTGATTAAAACCTTGCAAGCGATTCAAGATGCCAATGTGGTGTTGCTCACTATTGATGCCCGTGAAAATATTTCAGACCAAGATTTATCGTTACTCGGTTTTATTTTAAATGCCGGACGTTCCCTGGTTATTGTGGTGAATAAATGGGATGGATTGGATCAAGAAATCAAAGACCGTGTGAAATCAGAACTTGATCGCCGCTTAGATTTTATTGATTTTGCCCGAGTGCATTTCATTTCTGCATTGCACGGCAGTGGGGTGGGAAATCTCTTTGATTCGATTAAAGAAGCCTATGCTTGCGCCACACAAAAAATGACCACTTCAATGCTGACACGCATTTTGCAAATGGCGACAGATGAGCATCAACCGCCTATGGTGGGGGGGCGCCGCATTAAATTAAAATATGCTCATCCGGGTGGCTATAATCCGCCGATTATTGTGGTGCATGGTAATCAAATGGAAAAATTACCGGATTCTTATAAGCGTTATCTATCGAACTATTATCGCAAGAGCTTGAAGATTATCGGTTCACCTATTCGTCTTCTTTTCCAAGAAGGGGCAAACCCTTTTGCCGGGCGTAAAAATAAACTGACGCCAAATCAGTTACGCAAACGCAAACGTTTGATGAAATTTATTAAAAAAGCGAAAAGATAATACCAAATAATACCGGTATTATGTAGCAAATGCACAAAAATAGAAATTTTAACAGAACGTAGGGACACACTGCGTGTGTCCGTTATAAAA
>NZ_MLHJ01000078.1 GCF_001998965.1 Rodentibacter rarus | reverse complement strand
TCCAGGTCTTTTCTTGCACAAAATGGAATGAATACCTAACTCATTCATCAGCTTTAACACCGTTTTATGATTTAAATGGAAACCCATTTGGCGTAACCTAAGTGTCATTGGGCGATAGCCATTCCTCTTTCTGTTCTTTTTATACAGCAACAATGATTTGGCTTTAATCTTTCAATGATTTTTCTTTTTTCTGCCGTTGCTTTTGATGGTCGAGCGCCTCCAACTCCTTTAGGTAAGCAATCTCAACACGGGCTAAGGCAAGTTCTCGTTGTCGCTTTTTAAACGCTTTGGGGGAAAAGTCTGTTGGTTCAGGAATTTCAATCTCTTTCTTTTTCATCTTTGGATTCACTATTTTCGGTGTTTGAGGGATTGCATAAGGTGATTTTACGCCATCAAGCCCTCTTTCCCGAAAGACTTTTAACCAATAAATAACGAGCGAATGGGAGATTTTATGAAGTTTAGCCACCTCTCGAATGCCAAAATTCTACTCGGTGGCAAGTTTGATAATTTTTAAACGAAATTGATAAGAATAGGACATCATCTGCACCTCAAATTGGGTGGGCAGGTTTTGGGGTGCAGATCAAAGAGCGGTTGAAAATCTCGGTATTATGTAGCAAATGCACAAAACAGAAATTTTAACCAAAACGTAGGGACACACTGCGTGTGTCCGTTATAAAATCAAATTATTTCAATAGGTTAAAATTCGGACACACGCAGTGTGTCCCTACAAGATAACAAAAAAACAACGTTGTGCAACTGCTGCATAATACCGGAAAATCCCTGTGTTTTTCTTTCAACCGCACTTTCTTTTCAAGGGAGGATTAAACTACCGATTCCAACGCCCAAAGTTCTTGTAAACTTTCACGTCGGCGGATTAAGTGTGCTTTATCACCATCTACTAGCACTTCGGCAGTGCGTGGGCGGGAGTTGTAGTTGGAAGACATACTCGCCCCATAAGCACCGGCGGAACATTGTGCAATGTAATCGCCTTCTGCAATGGCGAGTTCACGCTGTTTGCCTAAAAAATCAGAGGTTTCACAAACAGGGCCGACCACATCATAAACCGCTTTTGGGCGAGCCAAAGTGCGGTCAATTTCCACAATATTCATATAAGCTTCATACAAGGCAGGGCGAATCATATCGTTCATCCCCGTATCCGTAATGGCGAAATTGCGGCTTTCGTTACTTTTCAAATACTGGACTTTTGCCACTAAAATACCGGCATTAGCGGTAATTGCCCGCCCCGGCTCAAGGATAATTTCAAGATCCTTGTAATCTTTTAATTTTTCTAATAACGCTTTGGCATATTCGCTAGGATGTGGCGGATTTTCATTGGTATAAGTCACGCCTAAACCGCCCCCTAAATCTAAATGCGCCAGGGTGATACCATCTTTTTTAAGTTGTTCCATTAATACAATAAGACGATCTGTCGCATCTAAAAAGGGTTGTAATTCGGTAAGTTGTGAGCCGATATGGCAATCCATTCCTGTAATCTTCACATTCGGTAGGCTTGCAGCCAGCTTATAAACTTCACGGGCTTCATCCACACTGACACCGAATTTATTTTCTTTTAAACCGGTGGAAATATAGGGATGCGTGTGCGCATCCACATCAGGGTTTACACGCAAGGAAATCGGTGCAATTTTCCCCATTTCACCGGCAATAAGATTAATGTGATGAAGTTCAGACACCGATTCTACATTGAAACAACGAATCCCTACCTCTAAGGCACGTCTAATTTCTTCACGAGATTTTGCCACACCGGAAAACACCACCTTCGATGCCTCGCCACCTGCCGCTAAGACACGTTCTAATTCCCCTTGCGAAACAATATCAAAGCCTGACCCAAGTTTTGCCATGACACTTAATATCCCAATATTAGGGCAAGATTTCACGGCAAAACAAATTAAATGGGGATGTGAACCTAAGGCATCATTAAACGCATACCAATGACGTTCCAGCGTGGCTCGGGAATAAATATAAAGCGGGGTACCAAATTGTTCTGCAAGTTGTTGTACAGGAAGTTGTTCCGCATAAAGTTGGTTATTTTGATATTGGAAAAAATTCATCTTGTATCTCACCCATTATTGATTTTGTTGCGATTGCTCTTTTTCCGGAAAATACAATGGCCCTTTCACACCACAGCCGGTTGCTAACGCACAAACTGTACTTAAGATTAAAACTGATAATAATTTTTTCATTTTCTCTCTCTCACTCATCGTTAAATCCGCCTTTCACAAGGGGGAAAAAGGCTTTATAATCTGCCGCATTCTATCAGATTTACAGGGAAAACTTTATGAATGTTGCAGAATTTCATCAAAATATTGAACAAATTTGGCAAAAAATTGAGGAAGAATTAGAGGAACAAGGTGCTGATGTGGATTGCGAAACCCAAGGTGCGGTATTTACGATGACCTTTGGCAATCGCACGCAAATCGTTATCAACAAACAAGAACCTTTGTTTGAACTCTGGCTTGCCAGTAAATTAGGCGGTTTTCATTTTGCCTTCAAAAATAACGAATGGATTTCCAATGACGGCAAAACGTTTTGGAAGAGCTTAACAGAATCCTGTGCGGCTCATGGCGAAACCGTTCAGTTCTAATATGCCCGATCTTTCTTCCCTAAAAACACCGGAAAAATCCACCGCACTTTCTGTGCTAAATTCGGTGTTTGGCTATCAATCTTTCCGCAAAGGACAGGAAGATGTCATCAATGCCGCACTCAATGGACAAGATGCGTTGGTAGTGATGGCAACGGGGAACGGTAAATCCCTCTGTTATCAAATTCCGGCGCTTTGTTTTGATGGACTGACGCTTGTGATCTCCCCCCTCATTTCCTTAATGAAAGATCAGGTGGATCAATTACAGACCAATGGAATTGAAGCCGATTTTCTCAATTCCAGCCAAACATTAGAACAGCAGCAACAAGTCCAAAATAAGCTGATTTCAGGGAGCCTTAAACTGCTTTATATCTCACCGGAAAAGGTGATGACAAACAGCTTTTTCCAGCTGATTTCCTATTGCCAGGTCAGTTTTATCGCGATTGATGAGGCACATTGTATTTCCCAATGGGGACATGATTTTCGCCCCGAATATACCCAACTTGGCGGATTAAAATCCAGTTTCCCCAATGCTCCCATTATGGCGCTCACCGCCACGGCCGATCATACCACTCGGCAAGATATTCTTACTCATCTTAAACTGCAATCCCCCTACCAATACATTGGGAGTTTTGATCGCCCCAATATTCGCTACACGCTAGAAGAAAAATTTAAACCGATGGAGCAACTCGCCCGCTTTGTGCTGGCACAAAAGGGCAAAAGCGGTATCGTTTATTGTAACAGTCGTAATAAGGTTGAACGAATAGCGGAAAGTTTACGTAATAAAGGAGTATCCGCTGCCGCCTACCACGCCGGAATGGAAACAACACAGCGTGAACGTGTGCAACAAGATTTTCAACGTGATAATGTGCAAGTCGTGGTGGCAACCATTGCCTTTGGGATGGGGATCAATAAATCCAATGTACGTTTCGTGGCGCACTTTGATTTACCTCGCAGCATTGAATCTTACTATCAAGAAACCGGGCGTGCCGGGCGGGACGACTTACCCGCTGAAGCCGTATTATTCTATGAACCGGCAGACTATGCTTGGTTACAAAAAATCTTATTTGAAAAACCGGAAAGCCCTCAACGACAAATCGAGCAACACAAATTAGAAGCTATCGGTGAATTTGCCGAAAGCCAAACCTGTCGCCGTTTGGTATTGCTGAATTATTTCGGTGAGCATCGCCAAATGCCTTGTAATAACTGTGATATTTGTTTAGATCCGCCTAAAAAATATGACGGTTTAGTGGATGCGCAAAAAGTGATGTCCACCATTTACCGTGTGGGACAGTGTTTCGGTACGCAATATGTGATTGGCGTTCTGCGTGGTATGCACAATCAAAAAATTCTCGAACGGCAACATGATAAACTCAGTGTGTATGGCATTGGTAAAGATAAGAGCAAGGAACATTGGCAATCGGTGATTCGTCAACTCATTCACCTTGGTTTGATACAGCAAGTCATTGGCGATTTTAATAGCACATTACAACTCACAGAAAATGCCAAACCCGTACTCAAAGGAGAAATCCCCCTTGAGCTTGCCATGCCACGCATTTCCTCAATCAGTAAAATCGCTCATAATCCTCAACGGCACCATATTATCAATTATGATAAAGATCTCTTTGCCCGCCTACGTTTTTTACGCAAACAAATTGCTGACAAAGAAAATATCCCTCCCTATATTGTGTTCAATGACGCGACACTACAAGAAATGGCACAATATATGCCCACTTCAAATATTGAAATGCTACAAATTAACGGCGTGGGATCTATAAAATTAGAACGCTTCGCCCAACCTTTTATAAATTTGATTAAAGCCCATAAAGAAGTTTTGGCAAAAGCGGAAAGATGAAGTGCGGTCAGTTTTTGAGGAATTTTAGATATTACTTGTGATGATACTATTCTAAATTGACCTTTTCTTTCCCTAATTAATAGCTTTTATCTACAAAACCCATTTAAATACCCATAAAAGACGGGCATTTATCAACTAAAAAACGTTATTCATCGTATTGAATACGATTATTTATAGGAAATACAAGCGTAAGAATCACCCTGCTCACATTTTTTGCGATATTCCTTTGTTTCTTTTCTCATTTTTTTTGAGGAGGTTGTAGGCCTCACATCCATATGTTTCTCCCAAATCACAAGACTCGCCGTAAGAATCCAATGCCTTATCCAGGTCTTTTCTTGCACAAGAACCATTTTGATAACGGTCTCCTTTCATCGTTATAGCGTACGCTTTTATTTCAGGGTAAGTCAGTACAAGCAAAACAAACTGATTGAACTGTTTATTGCAGGTGTTACCGCACGCACAGCAGCGCAATTAGTCGGCGTTAATAAAAACACTACTGCCTATTATTTTCATCGTTTACGCTTACTGATTTTCCATAACAGCCTGCATCTGGAAATGTTTGATGGCGAAGTAGAGGTTGATGAAATCTATT
>NZ_MLHJ01000077.1 GCF_001998965.1 Rodentibacter rarus | reverse complement strand
GGGAAAGTCTGTGGTTTCAGGGATTTCGATGTCTTTCTTTTTCATCTTTGGCTTCACTATTTTCGGTGTTTGAGGGTTTGCATAAGGTGATTTTACGCCATCAAACCCTCTTTCCTGGAATGCTTTTAGCCAATAAATGACGAGCGAATGGAAGATTTTATGAAGTTTAGCTACCTCTCGAATGCCAAAATTCTACTCGGTGACAAATTTGATAATTTTTAAACGAAATTGATAAGAATAGGACATCATCTGCACCTCAAATTGGGTGTCCAGGTTTTGGGGGCAGATCAAAGTGCGGTCAGATTTACGGGGGGGGGGGCAAACAGAAAAATCTGTTGAAAGCCTCAATAAAATGATGAATAACCTGAAAAGGTTGTTGGCAGTGGGGCTAGGCATACAGGGAATTGGCTCATTGCTCCAAATGGCGGACATAATGAAATCCCTCAATGCTCAAGTGCGATTTGTTACTGGCTCAATTGAAGAATATAATGCAGTCAATAAACAGCTATTTGATATTGCTCAAAAACACGAGCAAGCCTTGAAGCCACAACCACACTTTATACCCGTTCTGCCCGAGCATTAAAGGATTATAGTTACAGCCAACAACGCATTTTGACTTTTACTGAATGAAACGATTACCTTTTCAGCAGAACACCCACGTAGAAGAATTAAAATTATCGCCACAAAAGATCGTTCTCAAGCAGGAATTAATGCTAGCGCTCCGTTTCGTAGAACGCCTATTCTATTGGGTGAGACCTACACGCTATCGTTCTTTGCGAGAGGCAATATTAGCAAATTAGACTATTGCTATTTAATGCGGGATGAACCGGGCGGAAATATGCTGTTGCCTAGCATCAATATGCTAAGCGAAGAGGATTTCCGTTTTTACAAAGTCACGTTCACCACTTATTTTGCTACAGAACGAGCTAGTATTCTTTTAGGGTTTAGAAATTCAGTTGTCGATCAGTGGGTAGAGTTCCATAGTCTTAAATTGGAAAGAGGAACCATTGCGACAGACTGGATACCCGCACCGGAAGATATTGAAACGACAGTTAATACCGTTTCTGCCAAAATAGATAATGTGCAAAGCACTCTATCTAATGCGGATAAAGCCCTCGCCAGCCGTATTGATACGGTTAATGCTTCAGTGAATAATGCTAAGGCACAAATCTCTACCGTGAGCCAAGCGGTTGCGAATGTCAACGGCAAACTGAGCGCTA
>NZ_MLHJ01000075.1 GCF_001998965.1 Rodentibacter rarus | reverse complement strand
TTTTATAACGGACACACGCAGTGTGTCCCTACGTTCTGTTAAAATTTCTATTTTTGTACATTTGCTACATAATACCGGGAAAATTGACCGCACTTTTCTCTCAATCACAAAGCAATCTCATCCAAAGATCGCCCAAAACTTGGCATAAATACTTGTAAGAAATAATCCATTTCTTGGCTGTGCCATTGTTGCATAAGATTTTCTAACCTTGCCTTAGCGCTTTTAAATTCCTGATTGCCGTTATCCAATTCAAACTGGGCTTTGACGTAGGCACAGATGAGGTCGGCTTGTTTAACGAGGTGTTTTTCTTCCTCAGAAAAGGTTTCGCTATCCAAATAGGGGGCAAAATCCTCTTGTAATTCTTGTGGTAAAAGGCTGATTAAATGAAGCTCTGCCGCACTCTCAATTTGTTTATAGGCTTGGGTAATTTCAGGGTTGAAATATTTTATCGGGGTTGGTAAATCACCGGTAAAAATTTCGGAGGTATCGTGATACATTGCCATCACCGCAATGCGTTCCGGGTTTACTTTTCCGCCAAAAAATTTATTTTTAATAATCGCCAAGGCTTGCGCCACAAATGCCACTTGCAGGCTATGTTCTGCCAGGTTTTCTTTTTCAATATTACGCATCAGCGACCAACGCTGAATTAATCGTAAGCGATCCAAACAAGCAAAAAAGTGACTGATTTTAATCTCCATACAACCTCTAATTAGACGGTAATTCTTCCACCGTTACCGGCACATCAAACACCCGTCCTAAACGCATAATCGTCACCATCACTTGCGTTTTCGGTTGGGTATTAGAAATGATCTGCATCACCTCTCTGGCTGAAATGCCCTCTTGATTATTCAATTTTAAAATCACATCCCCCACTTGAATACCGGCTTTCGCCGCCGGACTATTGGCACTGACCCCGGTGATTAAAATACCTTGTTCGGTATTGGCGCTAATATCGCTTTGCACGCCAAAATAGCCTCGAATTACCCGACCATCACGAATAATTTTGTGCAACACATCATTGGCGATATCCATTGGGATGGCAAAATTTAAGCCTTCAGCAATTTCATTGGCGGTTTTGCCGATACTCAAGGTGCTAATTCCCACCAATTCACCAGCGGAATTAATTAATGCGCCACCGGAATTCCCTCGGTTAATGGAAGCATCGGTTTGAATAAAATTTTGTCTGCCAAGGGAATCGCCCACCGCACTGCGCCCAACCGCACTGATGATCCCCTGAGAAACACTTTGCCCAAGATTGTAAGGATTACCAATCGCCAACGCCACATCCCCCACATGCACTTGGCGCTCCGCATTTTGCGGAATAGTGGCAAGATTATCGGCACGAATTTTTAGCACGGCAAGATCCGTTAAATTATCCGATCCCACCAAAATTGCTTCATAAATATTACCGTTTTGCAATGCCACCACAATTTGGTCGGCGTTTTGGATCACGTGTTTATTGGTGAGAATGTAGCCGTCTTTGCTCATAATCACCCCTGAACCTAAATTGTTCACTTGCAGTTGGTCATTATCATTAATACTTGCTGAGGAAAAAGAACGGTTATAAACATTGACGACAGCCGGTGAGGCAATACGCACCGCATTTTTAAAAGAAACAATGTCATCAGAGGTTAATATATTGCCCGAATTTAATCGAGGCACGGCGAAAAGAATGACCCCTGCGGCGGCAAGCCCCCACAGGGCGGAATGAAAAAGTTTTCTAAACATTTAAAATCCTTTTGGCGTATAAATTAGTTTTAGGTCTTCGCCAATTTGTTGAAATTCGTTAAGTTGCCATAATGGTGCATCGGATAACTGCGTTAAGTGAGGGAGCTGGCATAAACCTCGCGCCTTATCGCCCAATAATTTGGGGGCGATATAAATGATGAGTTCATCCACAAGTTTTTGTTCGATCAAATTCCCCGCCAAATTCGCTCCGGCTTCCACCCAAAGTGAATTAATTTGACGATTTCCCAACGCCACCATTAACGCTTGCAATAAATTTTCTTTGGGTAAAATAATTTGTTCACAAAAAGGCGGGAAAGTGGAAAGATCTCTTTGCTGAGAGGAAACTAACCATACCGGCGATGTGGTATGAAATAACCGATGGGTCGGTTGAATACGATGTTGCGAATCTAAAATCACCCGAATAGGCTGACGCACCCTTTCCTTAGGATAGTCTTTTTTAAGATCATCATCAAAGTCTTCCCAACGCACGTTTAAACTCGGATCATCGGCTAAAACCGTGGCGGAAGTGGATAAAAGTGCGGATGATTTTGCCCGCATTTTTTGCACATCGGAACGCGCCTGTGCACCGGTAATCCATTTGCTTTCACCACTTGCCATGGCCGTTCTACCATCAAGGCTCATCGCTAATTTTAATTGCACAAAGGGAACACCTTGGCGCATTCGCTTTAAAAAGCCTCGATTAAGTTTTTCTGCAGAAAAATTCAATAAATTGACCGCACTTTCAATGCCCGCTTCAGCCAACATTGTTAACCCTTTTCCTGCGACCTGTGGATTGGGATCTTGCATAGCGGCAATCACTTTCACCACACCGGCTTCGATCAAACCTAATGCACAAGGGGGGGTGCGTCCGTAATGGGCGCAAGGCTCTAAAGTGACATAAGCCGTTGCCCCTTTGGCTTTATCACCGGCTTGCGCCAATGCCATTCGCTCGGCATGAGGTTGCCCTGCTTTAAAATGAAAACCCTCACCGACAATCTCACCTTGATTAACTAATACACAGCCCACGGCGGGATTGGGTGTGGTGGTATAAATCCCCTTTGCCGCTAAGCCTAATGCCCGTTGCATAAATTGATGATCTTGTGCGGTAAATTGATCCGACATAATTAATCCTTCAGGTTTTCAATTTCCTTGGTAAATTGATTGATGTTATCAAAACTTAAATAGACGGAAGCAAAGCGAATGTAGGCGACTTTATCCAATTCTTTTAAGGCATTCATCGCTAATTTCCCCACCAACTGACTTGGCACTTCACGCTCACCGGTAGCTCTCAATTGTAAAATAATATGGCTAATGGCTTTTTCTACATCATCGGCACTTACCGGGCGTTTTTCCAAAGCATATTGAATACCACGGCGAAGTTTGTCTTCATTGAAAGGCTCTCGTAGCCCATCATTTTTAATAATTTTAGGCACAATCAATTCTGCCGTTTCAAAAGTGGTAAAACGCTCGTGACAACTGCCACATTCACGGCGGCGGCGAACTTGATAACCATCCGACACCAAACGGCTATCAATCACTTTCGTTTCTTCAGTGGAACAAAATGGGCAACGCATAGAAAATCCTCATAAAAATAGCCGCTTATCTTAGCAAAAAAAGTCCATATTGACGATTCACTTTGTTTTCTTATTCGCTGATTTTTTCGCTTCTTTTGCAAACAATGCGCCAAACCAATCCGTTGTTTGCTTTAATAGTGCCTGCAAATGTTCGTGCTGTTCAAATTTTGTGGTTTGGGCTAACAGACGAGCCCAATAAGGATCCGCTTTTTTGGTATAGTTTCCCCGTCTTTCATCTTCCGCTAATTTTTGTAATTTCGTCAAAATGCCCTCAAAATCCACCGCACTTTCCGCTGCGATAATGAAATCCGATATTTTCCCTACGGTGGGGATGGCTTGAATTTCTATCTGGCTTTGCAAATACGCCTGCACATAGATTTGCAATTGCGCCAATGCGGCTTCCCTTGAAATGGTTGGAAATTCAACCACTTGGTCTTTGGTGATTAATGTTGGCGGTATAGCATTTTGTTGCGTAACGCATTGAATTAAATAATAAAGCCAAGGACGAATACGATAACGATCTTTATAGCGGGCAAAATGCCATTCAATCACCTGCTGTCCATCATTAAAAAGATTATCCATATAGCCAAATAAGCGAATTGTCCGTTCTTTTTCTTGCCATATCACATTCAGTGTAAAATCAACCGAGCGGTGGGAGGGATTGCCGAGATCAACAATTTTTTCTTTAAATTCCAACACCGTATGACGTGTATTTTCCGCCACTACCTGCCCAAATTGGGCACGAGGCAACACACCTTTTACTCTCGCTTGCGCAAAATATTCATCAAATTGTTGTTCATCGGCATATACTAAATCATTATTGAGCCTATAGTTATCCAAGCCGTCCAAAGTGAAATTTTCGCTCTCGGCAATGCGATCATCTTCATCACGGAAATACACAC
This sequence comes from Rodentibacter rarus, assembly GCF_001998965.1. Lineage (GTDB taxonomy): Bacteria > Pseudomonadota > Gammaproteobacteria > Enterobacterales > Pasteurellaceae > Rodentibacter > Rodentibacter rarus. Next base: position 4,396 of record NZ_MLHJ01000075.1, on the reverse strand, counting down.
CCAGTTGTTTTTCAAAGAAAAATTTTACAGGGTTTTCCACAAATCCTACGAAACGATCCAGCTCAATTTCCGTTATCTTTTCTTGCAGTAGCATAACCGAGGCAAACTCTTTTGGTGCTGCTTTTCCGCCATTTTTTGCCATAGGTAACCATTTCGTGGCAAAAGAGCGGTTGAAATTATCCTCATTTTTGAAATTGCTTGGGCTGAATGCCGTCATTGGGTGCTGCTGAACTTGTAATTTATTCTCATCCTTTTGTTGTTGATTAATATAATCCATCAGTTGACTCACCAACACCGAAGGCGCTTTCTCTTGGTTATCAATAATCGAACGCCCGATATAGCTGATATAGCAGTAATCACGGGCGGCAAGTAGTGCCTCAAGGAATAAATAGCGATCATCATCACGGCGGATACGATCACCTTTTTGATGGTGATATTGCATCAAATCAAAGCTGTTTGGCGTTTGTGAACGGGGGTAATCCGCCTCGTTCATTCCCAACAAACACACCACTTTAAAAGGTACGGCCCGCATTGGGAGTAAGGTACAAAAATTCACTTTACCGGCTAAAAATTTCAAACTATTGGGCGTGTCTTCCAATTTTGTAGTCATCACATCAGCGATAACATCCGCTTGCAGTGGCAGATCAAAATGAAGGGCGGAGAGCTGCTCTGCGACCTCGTTAATTTTCTCTTGAATATAAAAGAGAGTATCTCGGGTTTGTTCATTTTGTGCAAAGCAATCCGTTAAAAGTGCGGTCAATCTTTCATGCCATTTTTCTATTGGGTGAGCTTGTTGAAGGGTTTTATGCCAATGAGAAAGCACCGTGAAAAAATCGGATAACTTCCCTGCCAATACGCCTTTTAAGCCATAGCTACTATCCAACCCCAAACTTTCTTGCCAAATGCCGTGCTCTTCACGCATCGCATAGCCCAATACCATTCGTTCCAAACCGGCCTGCCACGAATTGAAATTCATTCCCTCTTGGTTTTTCTGCAACCCAAAACGGATGCCTGCATCCGCCACCCACTCTCGCACTAAAGGGAGATCGGAAAGGGAAAGATCAAAGCGTTCACGCAATGCCGGAATGTCTAATAAGGTCAGCATCGCCTCTGCACTAAAGGGGCTTTCTTTTAGGCGTAATAAGGTTAAATAACAGGAAACCAACACATCGCTTTCGGATAATTTATTATCGGAAATCGAAAAAGGAATGAGCGGTGTTTCCCCATTTTTCTGACCGAAAACCGCCTGAATATAAGGGGTATATTGATTAATGTCCGCCACCATTACTACCACGTCTTTCGGTGTCAGTGTGGGATCTTGATTGAATAAATGCAGCAGATAATCTTGCAATACTTCCACTTCCCGCATAGCACTATGGCAAGCGTGCACGGTCAAAGAGCGGTCATTTTTTTCAAGATTTAAGGGCTGATTGGTTAAATGCAAAATATGGGATTGCAATTGTCCAAGTAAGGTAGAAGCAGAGATTTCTTCGTAAGCATTCAATGAATAAGTGGGAATTCGCTCTTCATCCCGAACCAGGTTATAAAGAAAATCACGCCCCATTTTTCCCCAAGCCGCCAACAAGGGGTTGCCCACTTGTAAATGTTCATTATGATAAGTAGTTTCAATCAATCCTTGCTTCAAGGCAGATTGCTGGGCTTGTGAAAAGAGCGGGTGCATTTCATTGCGTTTTTGGCTGTTTCGGCGTGTGCGCTGAATAAGATAATCCACCTGCAAATCCCGAATATCTCCCCAATATTCTTGGCAGGGATTGTTAAAAAAGAGGTGAATATCCACCTCTAATGACATCGCTTGCAAAATAGATAGATAGGCAGTCGGTAATGCCGGAATCCCAAAAATAAACACTCGAGAAGGTAATTTTTTCGGTTGGTTTGGATTATTTAACAAGGCGAGAAATTGCTCGTGTAAGGCGGCACGGTGAGTGGCATTTTCCCCCATATCCTTTTTAATATCCGCCACCAAAGCACGCCATAACGCCCCCTGCCACACCACATTACCGAGAATTTGTTGTAACAGCGTTGCATTTAAATGGGTTTGTTGTGCTTTAATTTGACTGATAATTTCTTCATCTTCCCCTTTTTCCCAAGCAAAAATCCATTCGGGACGATAAACCAAATATTGGTCAAACAGATCCGCAATCTTACGACTTAATTGATAGCATTTATATTGTTCGGAATGGGGGGAAGAAGCCAAGTAATGACGTAATGGAGAAAAGTCGTCCTGTTCGAGAAAATCGGGTATCAACTTCACTAACCGCCACATCATCGAATCTTTATCAAAAGGATTTTGCAAGGAAACTGCCGGCAAATTATCCGCATAAAGTTGCCAAATAAAGGTAGCGGGCATAGGAAAAGCCAAATGGGCAGAAATACCATTTTTCTTGGCTAATTCCATTTGTAACCACTGTGCCATACCGGGGCTTTGCACCAAGATTATCTCTTGTTGAAAAGGATCTTCTCGTGGCAGTGTTTTAAATAATTCGGCGAGAATTTCTTTCTGTTTTTCAAGTTGATTGGAATAGTAAACGATAAACACAATGGTAACCTATCAAAAATAAGTAAAATGGCGTGTCATTTGTGTGGCTTCTCCGCCACAAGCAGCACAATGATAACGTATTTGCGTTTTTCTAACAAACGCCCATAAGCGGTTTTTCGGTATTATGTCGCCATTGTAAAAACTTGATGCCATTTACTCCGTAATAGGATGCCCCCTTCGGAAACCCACATCAAAATTCTCTCGAAAACATTGTTAACTATTTGACCTTCTTTATTTTTCAGATAAGCTACACACCATTATTTTTATTTTAGAGAGACCGATGATGTTAGAACAGATGGGAAAACAAGCCAAAGAAGCCGCTTTTATCTTGGCACAATTAAGCACGGCAGAAAAAAATCAGGCGTTAACGATGATTGCTGAACAATTGGAACAACAAGCTGATCGTATTTTAGCCGAAAATGCCAAGGATATTGAACAGGCAAAGCAAAACGGACTGTCGGAGGCGTTAATTGATCGTCTTTTGCTCACCCCTGAGCGTTTACAAGGCATTGCCAATGATGTCCGCCACGTGATTTCTCTTGCCGACCCCGTGGGGAAAATTATTGATGGGGGAACATTGGATAGCGGTTTGAAAATTGAGCGGGTTCATACCCCCATTGGTGTGATCGGCACGATTTATGAAGCCCGCCCAAATGTCACCATCGATGTGGCAAGCCTTTGTTTAAAAACCGGTAATGCGGTCATTTTGCGGGGGGGGAAAGAAACCCAATTTTCTAACCATATTTTGGTGGAAGTGGTGCAAAATGCTCTTGAGCAGGCGGGATTGCCTAAATTTGCCGTGCAAGCTATCACCGATCCTAATCGTGATCTCGTGATGCAATTACTCAAATTGGATCGCTATGTGGATATGATTATTCCTCGTGGCGGAGCCGGTTTGCACGAACTTTGCAAACAACATTCCACCATTCCGGTGATTGTGGGTGGCGTGGGCGTTTGCCATACCTTTGTGGAAGAAAGTGCGGATCAAAATCAAGCCGTTTTAGTTATCGACAATGCCAAAACCCAACGTCCAAGCACTTGCAACACCTTAGAAACCCTACTTGTACAAGAGTCCATTGCCGCTGAATTCTTACCTAAACTCATCGCACAGCTTGCAGCGAAAAACGTAAAATATCACGCAAAATCAACCGCACTTGAGCTTTTAAAACAAGCAGGGGCTGAAGTGAGCGAAGTCACGGAACAGCAACTACGTGAAGAATGGGGCTCCCTTGATCTCAATGTGGTGATCGTCAAGGATATTCAAGCCGCAATCTCTCATATTCAGGAATATGGTACACAACATTCTGAAAGTATTTTAACCGCCTCCCAATCTCTCGCCCGCCAATTTATAAACCAAGTGGATGCGGCAGCCGTTTATGTGAATGCCAGTACACGTTTTACCGATGGCGGACAATTTGGTTTAGGCGCAGAAGTCGCCGTCAGCACTCAAAAACTCCATGCTCGAGGCCCAATGGGACTGGAAGCGCTCACCACCTATAAATGGGTGTGCGAAGGAAACTACACCACCAGAAAATAACCATTATTTCAACCGCACTTTCTCGATTATCACGCCAAAGTGCGGTGATTTTTTCGGTATTATGTAGCAAATGCACAAAACAGAAATTTTAACCAAAACGTAGGGACACACTGCGTGTGTCCGTTATAAAATCAAATTATTTCAATAGGTTAAAATTCGGACACACGCAGTGTGTCCCTACAAGTAACAAAAAACAACGTTGTGCAACTGCTGTATAATACCGGTGTTTTTTACCGCACTTTTTGTTTTTATTTTTTTGATTAATAAAGGAGAAAAAATGGCTGATCCGCATATTCAATCCC
>NZ_MLHJ01000074.1 GCF_001998965.1 Rodentibacter rarus | reverse complement strand
TATAAAATCAAATTATTTCAATAGGGTAAAAGTAGGACACACGAAGTGTGGCCCGACAAGAGAACAAAAAACAACGTTGTGCAATGCGACATCATATGACTAAAAGTGCGGTCAACATCGACCGCACTTTTTTCCGTTATAGAAAATTATTGGGATTTATTCGGATTTATTCGGTAATTGAATAAATGGAAGAACCGTGCCCTGTGGAATATAGGTAGGGAGTTCCCCATTCCAACGTTCCGCTGTTTTTAGCGCAACCAAATCTTTATTTTTAGACAGGGCTTCTGCCAGTGCCCGAACACTTTCCGCCTCAGCCTCGCCCACCACTTTAATTGAGTGTGCTTGCGCATCGGCTTCTAAGGTTTTTCGTCTGGCTTCTGCCTCGGCTCTCACTTGTGCTTCTTTGGCTTGTTCTTGGGCAATACGTGTTTGGCGCTCTTGGTTTCGCACGGCGACATCTTTATTTACGCTATCCTCAATCATTCGCTCATATTCTTTAGAAAAATTAAAGACGGATTGCACATCATTTATCACCAATGGATACCCTTTAAACATATCGGCGATTTCTTTGCGCAATGTGGCGGCAAATTCTCCCCGGCGTTCAATGACGGTCATTGCGGTATATTGGCTGAATACAATTTCCAGTTGCTGACGAACCCGTGGAATAACCAAGGTATTAATCATATTTTCCGCCGATTTATATTTTGTATAAACCTGCTCGGGATCCGTGATTTGATAAGTTAATGTCAATGCAACCGTGGCAGTTTGGCGATCTGATGTATAGGCGGAAAGACCGGAAATGACATCACCACTATTGTTAAACTCACCAAAGTCAATTTTTGCTTCACGTGTAGAGAAATAAGTGACATCTTCCACCGGTGATTTCCAGTTAAGCCCGGAGGTTTTGGTATTCACAATTTCACCATAGCGCGTCACAATTGCCGTTTGACCGGCATCAACGGAATAAACGGAATTGGATACCACCAGCCCTGCAATAGCAATCACGGCAAATGCTGAACCGAGTTTAACTAATAATTTTGGATTGATACCAAATTGATTATTTTCCACCAGAATGCTCCTCTTTTTTTACAATTGAATATTGCTTTAAAAATTGTTGTGCAACCACCGCAGACATTGCACCTAAAATAAAACCTAGAAAAAACATAACATTTCCTTACTAAACGAATTGAACCGAATGGTAGCATTTTATTGAAATTTATGAGGATTTCAAAAATATTTACCCACTATCATTTCCTCCGCCAATTTCTTCGCACCTTTGAAATCCACTTTTCCGCTGCCGAGAAGTGGGATGGTATCGACTAAAAATACTTGGCTTGGCAGCATAATAGGTGGAAGGTTAAGGGATTTAATTTGGGTGTTAATTTCCTCAAGACTGAGTGGTGATTTCACCAATAACACGATACTTTCGCCTTTTTTCTCATCGTTTACCGCAATGGTGACAAATTGGTTTTCATCATTTAATACTTGGGCGATATTTTCTTCCACGCTACCAAGGCTTATCATCTCGCCCCCGATTTTGGCGAAACGGGAATAACGATCCACAATAGTGATAAAGCCGTGTTCATCAATATGCCCTTTGTCCCCGGTTTTGTAGTAACGCACACCGTCAAGTTCGGTAATGACCTCATTGGTTTTTTCCGGATCGTCCAAGTAGCCCTTCATCACTTGTCCGCCGCCAATGAGAATCAAGCCGTCTTCGCCTGTTGGTAAGTCTTGCAAGGTATTCGGATCAACGATTTTGATAATCGTGCCCGGCAATGGCATACCCACCGTTCCCACTTTGTTGAAGGTAAATTCTTTTAGACTGTCGGGATCTAATATGTTTGGCATATTGACGCTGGCAACCGGTGCGGTTTCGGTTGCGCCATAGCCTTCATAAATTTCCAAACCGAATTTCAAACGGAAGGTTTCTTTCACATCCGCTTTCAATTTTTCCGCCCCGGCAATGACCATTCGTACACTTTGTAGCATTAACGGATGCAATTTTTTATTACGGGCATATAAACGGAAGAATGTCGATGTGCCAAACATAATGCTCACGTTATGACGTGCGCACATTTTGCCAACTTCAGCGCCATCGGTCGGGTCTGCCACACTCACCATTTTGATGCCTTCACATAATGGCATTAGGGTCGTTACCGTTAAGCCAAAAGAATGGAAAATCGGCAAAGAATTTAAAATCACATCATCTTCTTGGAAGTTGAGCAATTCACTCACCTGTTTAATGTTGGTGAGCAAATTTTTATGGCTTAACTCAATGCCTTTTGGTGTGCCTTCGCTGCCGCTGCTGAAGAGAATTGTTGCTGTATCATTCAAGCGAACATCGGCAAAATGCATCAATTTAATCCACCAACGTGGGGCAAAAAACGCCGTTAAAAGTGACCGCACTTTTTCGCTTTTTGTGATGTTTTTACCCAAGGCTTCCGCAAAAATAGTTTTGCCTGCCAATACTTCATCAAAGGCAAAGCCTTTGGCATTCAGTTTATTTAAAAACTTTTCAGCGGTAATGACTTTGTTAATATTCGCTTTAGCCAGGGCTTTTTCCATCACTTCCGGGCTGAGCGTGTAGTTCAAATTCACCGGTACTTTTCCTATGACCATCAACGCCATATTCACAATGGCACCAATCGCCGAGCTTGGTAGCAAAACCCCTATATTTTTTTCCTCGCCTAAGGCTTTTTTGAACTGTTTACCAAACATCAACACAGCAGCAATAAACTTGAGGTTGTTCAGCTTCATACCTTGTCCGTCCACTACACATTCTTTGAACAGGTTAGATTTTGCACTGTTCAGCCAATGGTGCGCGAGCGGTTTACGTTTGGCGATCACTTTTTCCCACACGGTGAAGGACAGCTCAAGCACTTTTTGTTTCATTGCCGGAGCATCAATAAAGCCGTGAATCGGTTTGCCGAACGCCACTAAAATTTCACGTTTGCCTTGTTTTTTCGTGAGGCTTTTATAAAAATTATCCGCACGAGAAAAGCTGCTGCCCCATAAACCCCGCAAATAAAATGGTACGGTCGTGATGTTATCCAAATCTTTTAATACGTGTTCAAAGCCTTTTTTGAATTCATTGATTTGACCGTTGTAACTGATATGACCTTCCGGGAATAATGCCACCACTTCACCACGTGCCAAATATTCACGAATCGTATCAATGGATTCACGGCTTGAACCGGCACCAATCGGGATCACTCGGAAAATACGCAAAAACCACGTTAAATACCATTTATTGTAAATTGGGCGGAACATCACGAATTTAATGGCACGTGGGCTAGCGGCTTGTAACACAAGCCAATCAATCCAACTAATATGGTTACCGAGTAATAATGTGCCACCGCTTTGCGGAAGATTTTTTAATCCTTCCACGTGGAAACGGTAATTGGTTTTTAGCAGAGGCAAGAGTAATAAGCGGACGAATAAATGGGGGAGTTGCCACATAGCGTAGAGGCTGCCCAATAAACAGACCACGGAAACCGTTAGGAAAATGCCGGTGGTGGAAAGGTTCAATTCGACAAATACAATGCTCAGTAGCAAAAAAACGACCATCAAGACGTTTTGGATAAAGTTGTTACCCGCCATAATTTTGCCACTGATTTTTTCTGGGGCGAAATATTGAATGGTCGCATTGAGGGGTACGATAAATAAGCCGCCAAAAAAACCGAATCCAAAGGAACAAAGCATCAGCGAGAAATGGGTACTAACCAAGGTTAAGCCAAAAAGTGAAATAAAAATACCCAATGCTCCGACCGGCACAATGCCCAATTCAATATGCAAGCGGGAAGCACGTCCGGCAAGGTAAGACCCGGTGATTAACCCTAAACCGCTGACGGCAAGAATCGCTTGAATAATCACGGCATTATCGGCATTAAACAAGGTTTTATAATGCGCCGGAAATGCCGCTATTATCACTTGTGATACGCCCCAAAAAAGGCTTAAACCAATCACGCTAAGCCAAATATTTTTATCGCTACGCAAGGTGCGGAGGTTGTCTTTCAAATAACCGAACGAGAAATATTTACCCGCAGAGAATTTTTCATTTTCTGCTTTTTCTTGTGGAAAGAAAGGTATTTTGAAGGCGAAAAAGGCTTCAAGGACACTAAACATCACGAGTGCGATACCAATCATCCAAACGCTTTGTAGCACTTCATTCGGATTATCGGAAGGCACATAATAGCCTTCAAAGACAATTGAGAAGGCAAAAGCGCTAAACAAAATCGCTACAATGGTTAGGGCTTGAATCACACCATTGGCAAGCCCGATATTTTCCGTGCCGACAATCGATTTGATAAGGCTATATTTAGCCGGAGAATAGACCGCACTTTGTGCTGCCAATATCAGCGTTAAGGCAAAGGCGAGATAAAATTCCCCCATCACATAACTGAATAAAATTGCGGTTGAAATCCCCACCGCTGCCAGGCTGCTCCAACGGATCACCTTGGTGCGACAGAATTTATCGTTAATAAATGCCGAAGGCGAAAAAAGGAAAATAAAAGGTAATAAAATCATTGCGTTGATTAACGCTGTTAGCACGACTAAAGTATTCCCCTCAAAACTTTTCAACAACACATTTTGAATCGTGATTTTGTGGGCTAAATCCACGCTTGCATTCAAAAAAGCAATCGCCAAATAAGGCACAAAACCTGCATATTTTAGGCGGTTCATTTCACACTCTCCGTTTGGTAAATTTTTAGTGTTTGCATATTTAACACATAAGGTTTCAGCACCAATAGTAAATCAAAAAGATGTTTAAGTTTTTCGTCTTTTTGTTCGTTATCTTTCAGTGCTGATAAGGTAAGATTCACCTCTTGCATTGCAAGGGTTTTTGCCGTTTGTAAATAGGTTTTCACCATTTCACGTTCCGCCTCATTACACCGGCAAACAATGGCTAAAATATCCCGCTCTTTGGCGGTAAAAATGCCCTCGCGCGGATTAAGCAAGCCCTCATCGACCATTCTTTGTAATTCGATCTCAGAAATAGAAAATTCTTGACAAAGTTCTGAAGGGGAAAAGGTTTCATTCTCTGCCCCCATAATAATGTTAATCAATGAAATCAAACTTTCGTAAGGATTTTGCCAGTCAAAATCAGGATGAGAGAAAAGTTGTTTAATTTGAGAAATGCTGGCATTGAAATTGGTTTGTAGGTATTTAATGAATTCCAACAACCCGACACAGCGCTCGTCATAGAGATGAAAATTCGGTTTATCTTTCAACGGCTCAGGCAAAAGCCCTTCCTTCACATAGTACAACACCGTTGATTTAGGCGTTTGGCTGAGTTTCACCAACTCATTCATTTTTAGCATAGGATCTTCCTCTCGGTTAAATGTGGAGAGGATTTTATACGTTACATTTTAAAAAGTAAAGTGTGTTACTTTACAGTTTTCATAAAAAGAAGAATCAAAATGATGTTTAAAAATATAACAAATTCGGTATTATGCAACACTTGCACAATGTTGCTTTTTGTTATCTTGTAGGGACACAC
>NZ_MLHJ01000073.1 GCF_001998965.1 Rodentibacter rarus | reverse complement strand
CATATTCAGAAAAATTATCCGCCCAATAACGCCCACAAAACCCATCGGCAAAGTCGGTTTCTTTACTTCTCGCCCAAGTTCGGGTGAAAGAAAGTGGAATAGTTTGACCGAGGGTGAAATCCGTTCGTTGTTCAACCACTTGACCGGAAAGAACATCGATGGGGTCTCCTTTTACCCATTTTTTAGCACTTTCCGTATATCGTTTTATGCCTTTATTTTTTGTAAAAGCAGTTTTAGCACAGCCAAAGTTACGGATGACCGGGGGATTTTTAAGTGAACGTAAAGCTTGACGTCCAGCTAATATCGCCCCCGCTTTTGGTCCTTTCGTGGCAACCACTTTTCCTATGCGGGTAAATGCTTTAAATAATCCTTTACTAAAAAGAGCGGTCGGCGGAATCACAAATTCAACGGCGACTAATAAGGCCTTTTGTATATCATTAAATTCAGGTTTAATAGGAGCATACAGTGCTTGCCCTGAACCGAAAAATACATTAGGGGAGCCGGAATCAATTAAGCCATCGCAAGTCGTTCTGTCCCCTTTACGGGCGACAGGGTTGCCTTCAACAAAAACGGTTTCACTACCTAGAGCAATTTTTTCTTGCGGACCGTGGTCATTACAACCAATCGTCGGGGCGACATCTTTTAATGTAGCAAAGGCAAGAGGCAAATTGTTGACAAGAACGGTGGGGGAGCCTCGGGTAATTGTGCCGCTGGGTGAGGCGGGAGTTAGCCACTCTTCAACTTTATTTGCAGCACTTTCAATTAAATCGGATGCCAAAGCAGTAAATAAAGTCCCAAAGACTAATCCTCCGAACCCACCGGTGAGGAAAGTCGCAACGCCAAAAATCCCTGCTGTTATTGTAGCACCAACAACTGCTCCGGCAAGGGCCGCCCAAAAACTCCGATGCTTGATGACATCAGTTTGTCGGGCAGCCGGTTCAACAAAGTCAGCATCGCCTAACAATGCAACTTGAGAGCGTTGAAAGTTGGTGATGTGTTGTGTGACACGTTGTACGATGTCTGCTGGGGACTGTTGGGTCATAGGCTAAGTTAAAGAAAAACTATAAATAATTTCAAGCAATGCTTGTCGTTGAGACGGCGTAAAGACCATTGTTGAAGTATAGGTAAATGTCATCAAACGTTGTTGATAAACTTGTAATACTGTTAGTTGATACATTACCCCTTCAGGTGTTTCCCATTGATATTCAAGTAATTTAGCCGGGTGTTCTGAAAGCGTTATGTCTTCAATGGTTAATTCCCGATACGCTTTTAATGTAGTTCTAAACTGAGAGATAACTTGAGCGAGGTATTCTTCTTCAGTGATTCCGGTTGGAATTGTTGCTCGGTTAATAACAAGGTTAATGCCACTATCATCAGGCAAGGTAAACACATTCATTGATTGATCTTGCCAATTGACCGGGATATTGATTAAACCTTCATTTAATCTGTAAGTATTGGAATTCATTCTTATCCTTGTAATTAAAATGATTAAAAATAAAAGTATGGTTGTAATTTCTCACATGCCATACTTCTATTTTGCCTCTATTAGGCTTCGATTGGCGTACGCCAGTCATCAGAACCAGATGTGCCGGCCACAGTGTGTTCCCAAGTGATTTTACGATAAGCCAAGTAAATGTCTAACAATTGAGTAAACTCTTTTTGGCTTGGGTCTTGGGCGTGTGGCATTAAGAGATCCATATTAACGATAGTGGCATCTTCCAACGTAGTTGTGAAATAATGCTCTTGTTTGCCTTCAACAGATGTGCGATACCATTTTAGTTCCACTTTTGGCAACATTTCACCGGAAGCGAGAGCATTGTAAAGTAATGGTACAGCTTTATTTAAAGCGACGGTTAAAATTAACGGCTTATGTGCACGTTGACCAGATGGTTGGCCTGATTGTGGATCGGTTGGCACAAGCACTTGATGTTTAACCTGTTGAACCAACATTTGATCTTCGTGTCCTTCAACAAAGATATTACCGACAGAATCTGCTGTGAAAGCCCCGGCAGTAATATTACCCTGGGTTTTACCTGTAATAGAAACATAACATGGAGTAGGCATAACAGTCCTCACTTGATGTATAAAATAATAAAGAATGACTTATCAGATTGGAAAACTACGAGGATTTTCCAGTCCTTAGTATGTCGTTTTTTATCTAAAAAAACAATAAAAAGTATAAGAAATACTCTATTTAAATAATAAAATTTTGTTATACTAAAATCATCGAACAGCAATTTTAAGCCGTTCTCTTTCTTTTATTAACATTCATACAGAAGGACAATGCTATGAGCAAAAAAGAAGGTTCCGTTGCACCTAAAGAGCGAATCAATATTAAATATGTTCCTGCAACAGGCGGGGAAGCTGCTGAAGTTGAGTTACCGTTAAACCTTTTAGTTGTTGGTGATATGAAAGGAAAAACTGAAGATACCTCTATTGAAGAGCGCTCAATGGTATCGATTGATAAAAATAATTTTTCTTCTGTTATGGAAGAGATGGAAATCGGTTTAAATATTAATGTGCCAAATAAGTTGGATGAACGTGCTGGTCCTGATGATGAAATTAATGTTCAGCTTGACATTAAATCTTTACAAGACTTTTCTCCGGATAATATTGTTAAGGCTGTCCCCGAGTTACGTAAATTATTAGAGTTGCGTGAAGCATTAACTGCAGTAAAAGGTCCTTTAGGTAATGTGCCGGCTTTTCGTACAAGAATTGCCGAGCTATTGGTAGATGAAGAATCTCGTGCTCAGTTGTTAGCAGAATTAAATATCATTGATCAAAAATAGTAAGTAAATAAGGATTGTGTTATGGCTGAAAATAATCAACAAAACATAGAACAAGTTGAAACCAAGACTCAAGGTATTTCCTTGCTTGATGAAATTATGGCTCAAACTCGCCTTGCAGAGGATAGCGAAGGATATGATGTAGCTAAACAAGGTGTTGCAGCATTTATCAGTAATATTTTGGAGACTGGTTCTAAAGAAGAACCGGTTAATAAGTTATTGATTGATAAGATGATTAATGAAATTGATAAGAAGTTAAGTGCACAAGTTGATGAAATTTTGCATCATACGGAATTTCGTAATTTAGAGTCATCTTGGCGTTCATTAAAATTATTGGTGGATAAAACAGATTTTAGAGAAAATATTAAAATTAATATTATTCACGCAACTAAAGAAGAATTATTAGATGATTTCGAATTTGCCCCTGAAATTGTGCAATCTGGTTTTTATAAACATGTTTATTCTTCAGGTTATGGACAATTTGGTGGTGAGCCTATTGGCGCTGTTATTGGTAACTATGAATTTACACCAAAAGCGCCTGATATGAAGTTACTCCAGTATGTGAGTGCAGTGGGGGCAATGGCACATGCACCGTTTATTTCATCTGTTGCGCCTTCTTTCTTTGGTATTTCAAGCTACACGGAGCTTCCTGCTATAAAAGATCTTAAATCGGTCTTTGAAGGTCCAATGTATGCCAAATGGCGCTCGTTAAGAGAATCCGAAGATTCGCGCAGTTTAGGCTTAACAGCAACGCGTTTCCTAACCCGTTTGCCTTACTCTATGTCGGATAACCCAGTTAAAACTTTTGCTTATGAAGAAGATGTGAGTAAGGATCACGAACATTACTTATGGGGAAATAGTGCATTTTTATTGGCATCTTGTCTAACCGATAGTTTTGCAAAATACCGTTGGTGTGCCAATATTATTGGACCACAAAGTGGCGGGGCAGTCTATGATTTACCTGTACACATTTATGAAGCAATGGGACAAATTCAGCCAAAAATTCCAACAGAGATTTTAATTACTGATCGCCGGGAATTTGAGTTGGCTGAAGAAGGATTTATCGCATTAACAATGCGTAAAGGTAGTGATAATGCCGCATTCTTCTCCGCAAATTCTGTACAAAAACCAAAAGTATTTTCCAATACAAAAGAAGGTAAAATTGCTGAAACGAATTATAAATTAGGAACACAGTTGCCTTATACATTTATGATTACGCGTGTTGCACATTTCTTAAAAGTATTACAACGTGAGCAAATCGGTAGCTGGAAAGAAGCCACGGATCTCCAAACAGAATTAAATAAATGGTTGAAACAATATGTAGCGGATCAAGAAAATCCGCCTGCAGATGTGCGTAGCCGCCGACCGTTCAGAGCTGCATCTATCACAGTATCGGATGTAGAAGGCGATCCAGGTTGGTTCTTATCATCTATTAAATTAAGACCGCATTTTAAATACATGGGATCAAACTTTGAGCTTTCATTAGTTGGACGCTTAGATAAGGAATAATTTAATGGCTGCGTTATTAAACTGGTCGCGCGATAGTTCGGTTAGTTTATTTGAAAGAATACAAAAGAAGGACGAAAGTCCTTCTTCTTCTATTGGATTAAAGGGATTTATTTATTCCATTAAAAATAATCTGAACCATATTTTAAATACTCACCCAGGCACAGCACAGAGTGCGGTGACACTCGGTATTATGGATTTAAATGATGCTACAGGTAGTGCAATTGATATTTATCAAAATATTGCGAAGATTATTCAAGAGTGCATATTGAACTTTGAGCCCCGTATTGTTGACGTGAAGGTTCGTCCTTTACCAAATGAAGATCAGCCCTTAACACTATTTTTTTATGTTGAAGCGATCGTCTCATTTCAGGAACATCAACGTTTAATTTCATTTAATTTACATTTAGATAATGATCACCGCTATTATTTAGATATGAACAATGTCATTTAAGGAAATAATGGAATGTCTTTAGAGCAATATTTTAGACAAGAATTAGATTATCTTCGTGAATTAGGACGTGAAATTGCGATAGAAAAACCACATCTGGCTAATTTTCTCTCAGAAAAAAGTGCGGATCCTGATGTTGAACGCTTATTAGAAGGCTTTGCATTCCTATCGGGGAGTTTGCGGGCTAAAATTGAAGATCAATTTCCCGAGTTTACCCATAGCTTGATTAATATGCTATGGCCGAATTATCTTCGACCAACTCCAAGTATGACAATAGTCGAATTTTATCCCGATACAAAGGTTACCCAATCTACAGATAATGTGGAAAAAGGAACGATGTTACTTAGTCATCCTATTTCAGTAGATGTTGGGGAAAATGCTTTACAATGCCAATTTAAAACGTGTCGAGACGTGTGGCTTAACCCATTTAAAATTCATGATGCGAGTGTATTAAATAGTAATGAGAGAGCGGTTATTTCTATTGAATTTTTTGCAGAAACCGATTTACGCTTTGAAGAACTAGATCTTAACAAGTTGCGTTTTTATTTAGCTGCAGACGATTATACAAATCAGCAGTTATATCTTTGGTTCAGTTATTATTTAGAGGGGGCGGAATTAGAAATAAACGGTAAAAAATATTCATTGCCATCTTTTAATTTTGCTCCCGTTGGATTTGAGAAAGATGAAGCACTGTTGCCTTATCCCAAAAATACCTATAGTGGTTATCGTATTTTGCAGGAATATTTTTGTTTCCCTGAAGGGTTCTTATTTTTTGATGTAACGGGTGTAGAGCGACTTCCAACTCAGGTTTCAGCACGAACTTTTAGCCTACATTTAAGTTTTTCTCAACCTCTGTCATCTGATGTACAAATAAAAAGTGATACATTTAAGCTACACTGTACGCCCGCTGTTAATTTATTTGAGCATAGTAGTGAGCCTATAGTATTGAGTGGAGAGAAAACAGAATATAGCTTAAAAGGTAGTCATAGCCATCCCCAATGGTATGAAATATTCTCTATTGATAAAGTGTCAAGCTATTTAGAAGACAAAAAGTCAAAACAAGGACAAATACGGGGAAGTCGCCGTATTTATCCTGCTTTTGAAAGTTTTGAACATCAAATTGAATATGTAAAAGATAGGACGGTTTTATATTATAAAGTGCGGTCAAAAGAAGCATTATTTCATCGTGGTTTTGATCATTATCTTTCTTTTGTCAGAGGAGATGAAACCGTTTTATTAAATATGGAAGAGTCTATTTCAGTCGATTTAACTTGTACAAATCGAGATATTCCATCCTATTTAAAAATAGGCGATATTTGTATCAAAACTGAGCAGAATCCCGCTGTAGCAAATTTTAGTAATATTACCCGTCCTTCTGTGCCCCTTCATCCTATATTGGATGGTACATTAGCGTGGAAATTAATCTCCAATTCCTCATTGAATTATTTATCTCTATTAGAGATTGATGCGCTGAAAGAAATTATAAAAACCTATGATTTACCGAGTTGGCATAGTCGGCGTAATGCACGTATTTCTCAAAAGAAATTAGATGCGATTCAATCTATCGAAACTAAGCCGGTTGATCGTCTATTTAAAGGGATCTCTGTTAGGGGGCTACAATCAACCCTTTATATTAAACAAAGTGAATTTAATGGAGAAGGTGAGATGTTTCTGTTTTGTACTGTTTTGTCCCGATTCTTCTCACTTTATGCAAGTGTTAATTCTTTTCACAAATTAAAAGTCATTAATATTGATAATCAAGAGAGTTATGAATGGCCTATTCAAATTGGACAGCACAAATTGATGTAACAGAAAAAAAATTTGGTGAAAAGATTGATATTAGCCGAT
Organism: Rodentibacter rarus; assembly: GCF_001998965.1. GTDB lineage: Bacteria > Pseudomonadota > Gammaproteobacteria > Enterobacterales > Pasteurellaceae > Rodentibacter > Rodentibacter rarus. The sequence goes on along the minus strand of NZ_MLHJ01000073.1, from coordinate 13,771 downwards.
ATAACTTCTACCAATTGATGGAGTTATTATGCCGATTTAATCAGGTTGAGGCGGCACAAATACTATCATTATCCGCAAAAAATGAACCAATCCGTTTAATATCAAGTGCAGGATTAGAATATCCTATTCGTGATTTAGTTTCACTTTCTCAAAAGAATAATGGCAAATATCTGCTTGAATTGTCCTTTTTAGGTTTACATGGAAGTCAATCACCTTTACCAGGTTACTACCTTGAAAGTCTTGCTAAGGAATATTTACATAAAGAAAACCGATTAGTTGATTTTATGGATCTATTCAATCATCGTTTTGCCTTATTAGCACATCAGATTTGGAGAAAATATCGTTATTACATTAACTATCGTAATGGAGGACAAGATCATTTTTCTGAGCGAATGTTTTCTTTAGTTGGGCTTGGATATAAAAGTACACGTAACAAACTTTCAGTTAATCATTCTAAAATGCTTGCATATGCTGGAATTTTGTCTAGTCCTGCTCGTTCTCCAGAAGTGATTTGTAGCCTAGTTGCTCATTGTTTTGATCTTAACCATGTTAGTTTAAGAGACTGGCAATTTCGCTATGTGCATATTGACGAAGAAGAACAGAATCGTTTAGGTGTTATGAGAAAAGAAGCAGGGAGACCAGCCAAAGGACGTTCTTGCCTAGGGGTAAATTTCACATTAGGCTCAAAAAAACCAGATAGGGGGAGTAAATTCGAGTTACGTATTACACAATTGTCTCGACGTGAATTTTTATCTTTTCTGCCCAATGGAGAAAATTATTTACCTCTAGTTACCTTTATGTCCTTTATCTTAAAAGATCAATTTGCGTGGGATTTATATTTGGGGCTATCGGAAAAACAAGTTTCCGGCATGGTATTAGGTACCCAGCAAGATAGCTTGCTGGGATGGACAACATTTACAGGAAAGGTAGAGAAAGAGCCGAATGTGCTATTGACTATTCGTGAATAGACTCTAAAGTATTATCTATTTATTTCTTATCAGCAGGGATAACTTTAACAAAAAAAGATTATCTAAGGTGATAAAAATTCCGTTTGCTATTGGTTTCTAAATAAAGGAAAATCTGAGATAAGGGTTAATCATAAAAGAGAGAATAAGGACGATAAGATGGAAAAAACAGATATTCTTATTTTTCAGGTTACTAATACGGAAAGTATTGAAAGTGGATGTGCAGCCTACTTTATTTTTGATAAAAATGGGGGAACAATCGGGAGTGGTGATAATAATCACTGGGTTATCCAAGATCGTAAAAAACACTTACCGATAGATTTGGCAAGAGTCGAATGGAGAGACAATTATTATTGCTTATTGGTATTAGGGAAAGGGACTATTTTTATTAATAACGCAGAAGTTACTTCTCGCTCGGGATTTACTCGTTTGACTAAAGGTGATGTGCTTACATTTGGTGAAATTAATCTTCGAGTGTATATTGAAGATGAAAGTCAAGTTGATTTAACTGCACTTTCTCTCAGACCAGAAGAAATTATCGGTAACAAACAAGATCACTTAAAAGAATTGATTGGGGATCAACAACGCAATGAAACTCAGTATAAAATAGAAAATAACACGATAGATGATAGCATATCTGTAGATCCATTAGTTGCATTATCAGCTCAGAACAATTTAATTAACGAAAATCACAATAAATCTCTAGATTCTTTAGCCTCTCTCTCTTCACCAAGAAAAATAGGTTCAGACATGTCAACAAACACTCATTTTATGGATCTTCCATCCACGAAAAAACATTCGGAAACATCAGAATATGTTGAGAATGCCTATGTGACTATTTCCCCTTTATTGAGGGAGATGAATGTACAAATTCCATTGCAGAATAGCCAAGATATTAATGATATTTTAGGTGAAGTTGGAAAAACACTCAAAGTCGCTATTGATGGACTGTTAGCATTACAGCAAGAACAAAACAGTTTATCTGACAAGCATTTACGCCCTATTGAAGATAATCCACTTCGATTAAATTTGGATTATAGTTCAACGATGGATATTTTATTTGGTAATCAAAAGAGCCCTGTGCATTTATCAGCACCTGCTGCTGTGTCTGAAAGTTTAAATAATTTATTGATCCATAATGAAGCGAATAAAGTGGCAATACTGAGTGCATTAACGGCTATTTTGCAAGCTTTCTCACCTGTAGTATTACTTTCTCGTTTCGAAAATTATCGTCGTAGTAATGAAACGAAAGAAAAAAATGCTGCGTGGGCATGGGAAATGTATGAAAATTATTATCAAGAGCTGACATCTACAAGGCAGAAGGGCTTTGAAAAGCTATTTTGGGAAGTATATGCCCAGGCTTATGATAAATCACTCAGGGATCATCAGAACAAAGGATAGTAAATGAAATCATACCAATTTATCCTTCAAATTTTACTTGCTGTTTTTATTTCTTCACAGCTTTCAGGTTGCAGTGGACCGCTCAATGCTGCAAGCAAAATTGGGCAAGTAATTATGGATCCCAATATCCCTGTCGGAAAATTAGACGAACGACCATCTACTCTTTCACTCACATTCTTGTCAGAAAAAGACATTAATGAAAACGAGGAAGGCGAGGCATCCCCAATTCAGGTTCAGATTGTTTATTTAACTGAAGATTCTAAACTTTTGGAATCTTATTATGAGCAATTCAGTGAAAGTAAGTTAGACGAAATTCTCGGTAAAAATTATCTCGATCATCAAGATTATACTATTAAACCTGGGGATTATAAGGTGATTCCAGATATTACTTTGGACGAAAAAAATCGTTATTTAGGTGTTATCGCTTACTATTCCGAACCAGAAAAATCACAATGGCGTTCGGTAATAAAATTAGATGGAAAAGGACATAATTATCATGTATTGGTCCATTTGCGGCGATTAGAAGTTGAAATGATGGAGTATGAGTAATTCATGGCAAAAAGAAATCGTGTTATTTGGGGGGAAGGTACCTTTGTGCGCCCCCAGCATTTTCAGCAACAGCAACGGCATTTAGACTATTTACTTTCTAATCAAATCTTATCATCTGCTGTTTATAATTATGGATTGCAGTCATTAGAAATCGATCAGGAACTGCTAAATTTAGGACGTATTTCTGTACTTTCTGCAAAAGGGTACTTATCCGATGGGACATACTTTGATGTGCCATCACAAGATGCTTATCCTAATGTATTGGAAATTAAAGCAAATGATAATGTACAAGGGCAGCATGTTTATCTTGCATTGCCAACATTGACTTATACAATTAATGAAATTCAATCAGAATACCAAAAAAATAATCATATTGTTCGTTATAAAGAAGTCCATGAAGATATTCGGGATTTACATACTCCAAATGGTGATAGCGCCGTCATTTTTCTTGCACAGTTGGCACCAAGGTTAATGTTAGCACAAGATGATAAGAGTGCTTATACTTATATTCCGATTGCTCGGATTAAAGAACGACTAGAGACAGGTAGGATCGTACTAGATGAAAAATTTATTCCAACCTGTATGACGATTTCTGCATCAACGGTGTTAAAAGATTTTGTTGCTGAAATAGAAAATACACTGGAACAGCGTTCAGAAACGTTAGCTTCCCGTATAGGTTCTCCTGGGCAACGTGGTGTGGCTGAAGTATCTGAATTTTTGATGTTGCAATTATTAAATAGAAAGTTACCGCTTTATCGACATTTTCACATTCATCCGTATATACATCCTGAAATTTTTTATCGTGAACTGGTGCAGCTACTGGGGGAATTGATGGCATTTACTGATGCATCACGTATCGTGAAACCATTTGTTTCTTATGATCATATGGATTTAACTCGGAGTTTCCAGAATTTATGTTCTGAAATTCGTATTGCTCTTAGTACTGTGCTTACACCTAAGGCAGTTTCCATTCAGCTTTCTCTTGAGCATCATGGAATACGTGTTGCCTCTATCAATGATCAAAACCTACTTGATAATGCTACTTTTATCCTGGCTGTTTCTGCAAGAATGCCGGCCGAATCACTTATTCATAAGTTTGTTCACCAAAGCAAAGTGTCATCCCAATATAAAATTCAGCAGCTTGTTAGTGTGCAACTCCCTGGCGTAGGATTAATTCCATTGGGTGCAGCACCAAGACAATTACCTTACCATGCAGGTTATACCTACTTCCAATTAGATACGACTTCTGAAGAATGGAATGATATTAAATTACACCGTAGTATTGCATTCCATATTTCCGGTGATTTCCCTGATTTAGATATGCATTTATGGGCGGTAAGGAATTAATTATGAATGAGTTAGAACAAGTTTCCGTACATTATTATTTGCCGTTAAGAGGTCATAGCATTAATAAAATGATTGATGCGGCCACACCACTTCTAGGTATGTTATTACGTTTAAAGGATCTAAACTCAGAGACAATGCCTGATAAACTTTATACACAGGTGGTGACCGATATTCAATCTATTGAGCAGTTATTGAAAGAGCAAGGTTACGAATCTGGGGTTATTGTTTCTTTTCGTTATATATTCTGTACGTTTATTGATGAAGTTGCTCTCTCCCATGGCTGGGGCAGTAATAATAATTGGCTGAATAAGTCATTGTTAACACATTTTCACAACGAAACTTGGGGAGGGGAAAAAGTTTATATCCTATTAGAAAAATTAATGTCTGAACCTAAACGTTATAAAGATTTGCTTGAGTTTATGTTTCTCTGTTTTTCATTGGGTTTTCGTGGTCGTTATAAAGTTAACAATCATAATGGTGAATTTGAAGTGGTTTATCGGCGTTTATATGATCTTCTAAGTACATTAAAAGATTCTCAAAATGAAGCATTGGTTTTTCACCAATATCAGAAAAAAATAAGAGAACCTTATCATTTACCTAAAAAGCTTACGGTTAGAAAAATATTAGTGCTGGGATTTATCGGGTTATCGGTTATTTATTCTATTTATTTTTTCCGATTAGATTACCAAAGCAAGATTATTTTAGAGCAGCTCAATAATCTATTAAAGTAGAAAGGAAAATATGATGAAAGTTGAATTAACGAGTCTGATAGGGAAATTATCGCCGATTGCTAAAACTATATTAGAAAGTACGGCATCTTACTGCATATCAAATAATTCAAGTGAAATTTTAGTTTCACACTTTCTCCAACAGTGTTTAGATACACCACTTTGTGATGTGAGAAAGATCTTAGCTTACTTTCAGATCGATGAAAATGAGTTAAAAGAAACTCTTCGTCTAAACCAATTTCAAGGGAAATCACTTGAAGAGGGGAGTTATCCGGCATTTTCCCCCTTATTAATTGATTTACTACAAGATGCTTGGTTACTTGCAGCTACTGAATTAAACCATACGACATTGAGAACAGGAACGATTCTGTTGGCACTCCTTTCTTCCGTAAATCGCTATGTTTTACCTCAAACAGCGAATCAACTCATTCATATCAATCGAGATATTTTAAAGCAACAATTTAACAAAATTACCATTGATTCAGTAGAAACCGATATTCCCGAAAAACGACAGGATCAGGGGGCTTCGTTAAATCAAGAAGGACTGGCTAAGTATACACAAAATATTACTGAACTGGTTCGTCAAAATAAAATTGATCCTGTGTTATGCCGAGATAGTGAAATTGATCTTATGATCGACATTTTATCTCGCCGCCGTAAAAATAATCCGATTATTGTTGGTGAAGCTGGTGTTGGAAAAAGTGCATTAGTGGAAGGACTTGCACATCGCATTGTGCAAAAAAACGTACCGGATATGTTACTCAATGCTGAAATTATGGCGTTAGATCTTGGTGCAATGCAAGCAGGTGCATCAGTAAAAGGTGAGTTTGAGAAACGCTTTAAAGGTGTGATGAATGAAGTGATTTCTTCACCTACGCCAATTATTCTGTTTATTGATGAGGCGCATACCCTTATTGGTGCAGGCAACCAACAAGGTGGATTGGATGTTTCCAATCTCCTTAAACCTGCACTTGCTCGAGGGGAATTAAGGACAGTTGCTGCAACAACCTGGAGTGAATATAAAAAATATGTTGAAAAAGATGCCGCACTTTCACGCCGTTTTCAGCTTGTTAAGGTCGATGAACCTAATACTGAACAAGCAATACAAATCTTACGTGGTTTACAAGGTATCTATGAAAAAGCTCATAACGTTTTAATTGAAGAAGAAGCTCTTATTGCAGCAGTGCAACTGAGTGAACGCTATCTCTCAGGTAGACAGTTGCCGGATAAAGCGATTGATGTGCTTGATACAGCTTGTGCGAGAGTGGCTATTAACTTTACTTCTTCTCCTAAAAGGCTCGCAAATTATCAAAATGAGCAATATCAGGCTCAAATGGAAATTCGTCTACTGGAACGAGAACTTTCTGTCGGGTTAAGCCAAGATCATTCACGTTTGTCTCAACTTAAATCCAATTTGGATAAATTAGAAAAGCAGAAAAAAACACTGACAAAACAATGGGAAACACAAAGAGATTTAGTAACTCAAATTTTATCCCTAAGAGAGCAAATTCTTGCTCAAGACGAAAATGCAACGTCGGATATCGCCAAACAGCGAAAAAAACTACAAACCTTGATGGCGAAATTAGAAAAGTATCAAAAAACACAATATCTTGTTTCTCCACAAGTTTCTAAGAAACAAATTGAAAGTATTATTGCTGAATGGACGGGAGTTCCTTTAGATAAATTATCGCAAAATGAACTTCATACGATTACCCATTTGCCGGATTTCCTTAATCAAGAAATTAAGGGACAAACCTTAGCGATACATCATTTACACAAACACTTATTGACGGCCAGGGCTGATTTAAGACGTTTAGGTAGACCGCTAGGTTCTTTTCTCTTAGTGGGGCCAAGTGGTGTCGGAAAAACGGAAACGGTATTACAAATTGCCGATTTATTATTTGGTGGGAAACAGTATCTTACCACGATTAATATGTCGGAGTTTCAAGAAAAACATACGGTGTCGCGTCTTATTGGTTCTCCGCCGGGTTATGTCGGTTATGGTGAGGGAGGCGTTTTAACGGAAGCCATTCGCCGTAAGCCTTACTCTGTCGTATTGCTTGATGAAGTCGAAAAAGCCCATCCTGATGTCTTAAATTTGTTTTATCAGGCTTTTGATAAGGGGGAACTGGCAGATGGGGAAGGTCGGCTTATTGATTGCAAAAATATTGTGTTCTTTCTCACTTCTAATTTAGGTTATCAAGTGATTGTTGATTATGCGAATAACCCAACAGAAATGGAAGAAGCGCTTTATCCTGTTCTTGCCGATTTTTTCAAACCGGCGTTGCTTGCCAGAATGGAAGTCGTACCATATTTACCACTCAATAAAGAGACATTGCTCACTATTATTAATGGCAAATTAAAGAAATTAAGAGAGTTATTAGAAAGTCGTTTTAATGCTCGAGTAGAAATAGCTGAAGAAGTTGAACAAGAAATTCTTATGAGAGCAAGTCGTGCTGAAAATGGCGCTCGCATATTAGAGTCCATTATTGATGGGCAACTTTTACCGCCGGTTTCTTTACTTCTCTTGCAAGCGATGGCTTCAGGAGAGGCGATTACCGACATTCGGTTTTTCGTGCGGGAAAATACATTTATCGCCAAAGTGGGGGAACAGGAATGTATCTTAAATTGATACCACTGGCACTGGTGCTTTCTGTGTCAACAAGCTGGGCAAATGAAAGTACATCAACAAATGTATTGCAGGCTATGCAACAATGTCGGGCGATCTCATCTGTATTTGAACGCTTGAGTTGCTATGATCATATTGAAACAGGGGATAAAATGACCGCACTTTCTACTTCAGAAGTTAAAGGAGAAGCCTGGAATCGTGCGCAAACACAAGAAAAAACGAGAGAGACACAAAATTTACAATTTATTCTCACCCAAACAGAGCCACCCAATTCACGGGTTATTTTAACTACCCCGGCACTCGGCTATCCTAATTCACGACCTATTTTAATGCTGAGTTGTATAGATAATATTACTCGTCTACAAATAGCCTTACCAACATCAATTGGCAAGCAATCTAATATCGCAGTGAGGCTAAATACAGAACGCCATCAATTTTCAAGTCAATGGTTTGTCAGAGAAGAGGGCTTTTTACTAGAAGCCAGTCGAGGTTTAGAGGGTATCAAAGAAATTCAACAACTTTTTCACGCTATCCGTTTGAAAATACAGTTAGAAAATAATGAATTTAATGATCTTGTATTTAATATAGAACAGCTTGAAGCAGAAATTAAACCTTTAAGAGCTGCCTGCCATTGGTAGTGTTTTAAGAGCTAGAAAAGAGAAATATAAATGGATTATTTGGAAAATCACCCCTGGCGACAAAGCTTACTCAATACTGTCGTAAATGATATTGCTGTAGATATTGTGGATGAACATCCAGATTGGATATATTTAGATGGCGAAATGGTCAAACTTGGTTCTCTAGAACATGAGTTACTAGATATTGAAAAAGTCCAAAAAATTGCGATTAAATTACTCTCAACGGAGAGTAAAGACTTGCGAATTTTAGCCCACTTACTTAGAACTTTACAGCACTCAGGTCAGATTTTGGATCTGCTATTAGGTCTACAGCTCTTTGCTGATTATGTGGAACATTTTTGGCAACAAGCCGCACCGGTTTCAGAAATGAAAAAATATCGTTTAGGGTTGCAGATTATTAAGCGGTTTGATAAGGGGGCCACACAATTTCGTCAAAATTCTTCCCGTTTAGAAAGAGAAGCAGCTGAAACGTTATTTGAAAAACTTAGTCAATATTTAAAGGGGAATAAATTAGCAACAGAAATAGACGCATTGCGTCAGGTTTATTTGCTTAATATAGAACAAACTAATAAGGTTGTATTGCAAACATCTAATATAGACAAGAATGTAAAAGAAACTGTTGAAAAAACGACTTACAGCGCTTCTCTTTCAGCACCAATAGAAGTTGATGTAAGTAATGAGCGAGCGTGGAAAAATACTTTACTGAAGGTTGTAGAATATTTATCAGAACGGGATGTGACATCCCCTGTAGTTTATCAGTTACGCCGTTATGTCCTGTGGAGTGGTATTACCTCTTTACCTATTGCAGAAGATTGTAAAACACCACTTGCTCCTCCTTCTCAGGATAGAGTTTCTATATATGAAATGGCTCTTGAACATCCAACATTGGAAACTTTGCAAAATATTGAGCATAGCTTGACTGTCGCTCCATTTTGGTTCTATGGCCACTATCTATCAGCACAGATGGCAGAGAAGCTAGGGCATTACCAAATTTCAATAGTAATAAAAAATGCATTAAATGAGTTTCTTACTCGTCTTCCTCAATTATCTACATTATGCTTCAATGATGGTAGTGAATTTTGTCCGAAGACCGTACTTGACTGGTTATCACCGAAAGAAAACGTTGTGTCAAGCCCGCTTTTGGCTTTAGATAATTTAGAAGATAATAACTTTGATGCCCTATTAATGAGGCTAAATGATCAGGGTCATACAGATTTAAGAAACCAATTTTACAATCAACTTTTTCTTGCTCAGCAACTGGAAAAAAGAGGGCTGCTCAATCTTGCTCGACAATATTATCTTACGATTGACAAGGCAATTGAAAATTTATCTGTCAAGGAATGGGAGCAATCATTGGTAGGTTTATTGACTGAAAAATTAGAATAGTAGAAAAATAATTGTGGTCTACAATTTAGAATGTTGGTGACTTTTATTATTGAACCTACTATATGCTAGGTTTCGTAAATTAAGAGTTATTATGTTTGGTTTTTTCTAAATTATATTGACAAGGAGTTAATTTTGAAATGTTAATATTTTTAGTAAATAAGTTATCTATAATTTTATCTTCATCAATGAAATTCATTGGTTTTCAGTAGCTTTAATCTCATCTCTCTAATGTTTCTTTTTCAGACGAAAATACTTTTACAAATACATTGTTCGTGGTTAACATAGAGACACTTAGTGTTTAAAAACGATAAGGTTCGTATAATGAAATTTCCTTTAGCTTTAACTGCTTTTAAGCCACTTCTCTCTAAGATAAAAAATTCAGGCATTACTGTACTTATTTTACTCTGGCTCGCGTGCTTAATTTTTGTTTGGTGGAAAGGTGCTGACTTCGTGTTTGGCGAATATAAGCCGTTTGAAACCGTAGCTGGGCGTTGGTTGACAACGGCTATACTCGTCATTGTAGCTATCGTTTTTATCAGTTGGAAGATGATTCAACGTTTAAAAACATTAGAAGCACGTCAGCAAGAAGATAAGAAAAAACAACACAACCCTATCCGAGAAGAAATAGAAACTCAAAGACGTTATTTGGATCATTGGGTAAATAAATTTAAACGTATTATCGAACGCCAAGATTATCAATATGTTTTACCTTGGTATATCGCTTTAGGTATAGAGGATAGTGGGAAAAAGACGTTACTTAAAGAGGGAGGGCGTTTTGTTGAGTTATATGATTCTGGCGAAGGAGCAGGAGAACCTGTACACTTCAAATTGTTAAGTAATGAACAAGCGGTTGTCTTATGTCCTAAACATACTTTAATTGCACAACAAGATAATATTGAAAACAAACCTTATCTTTATTCTAAACTTTGGAATCAATTGTTGAATTGGACTGCAGAAACTCGTCCAAGACAGCCATTAAACGGCATTATTTTAACCATTGACCTTTATCAATTAGTCACCTCTAATAAAGAACAAAAAGATCAGTATATTAAACAACTTCATCAACGTTTGAATGAGATATTGGCTATTACTCAAGCGGAGTTGCCAATTTACGTGATTATGACCAAATTGGATCGATTTTATGGTTTTGAAAGTATTTATGAAACACTGACTGCAGCACAAAAAGAATCGGTTTTAGGCGTAACGTTTGAAATCAATGGAACAACCGAGTGGAAGCTGGAATTACAGTCTTTTTGGCAAGATTGGTTATCTCAAATGAATGCTATGATGCCTGCTCTTTTATTTAGAGACAATTTAGAGAAGCAAAATCAGATCTTTAGCTATATTCGTCAATTATCTACGGCGATTGAAGTTATTTGCCCATTTCTTGAACAACTCATTGCAAACGGTGGTAAATCTTTCCACTTCTTCAAAGGGGTATATTTAACTTCATCAACACAAACGGGCAAAATAGATAATGTATTTGTCCAGTCTGCCTCAGAACAATATCAGCTAGGACTACAGACCTATTCAACTTGGGCGGTCAAAAATACACAACCTTACTTTAGTTATACGCTTTTTAAAGAGGTTTTGTTTAGTTTTCCTAATTTAGCAAAGGAGAGCCGTAGATGGAAAAAAGATTATCGCCATAAATTAAAGTTATTTTCTATCATAGGAGGGATTGCCGCATTAGGATTTATTGGGTTGTGGCAATATTACTATTATAAAAATCACAATGCCGGGATAAATGTTCTTGAACAAGTTAAAACATTTAAAGAGATTAAGATTTCAGAGCAGCTTGATTACTATGGAGACAAACAACTACCCATATTAAATCCTATTCGTGAAGCGACATTATCCTATGGAAATTATCATGAAACACAATATTGGCTAAAAGATATGGGGTTATATCAAGGCTACTTTATAGGGCCTTATGTAGAAGAAACCTATTTAAAATTACTCCAACTAAAATTTCTACCTGCTATTATGAATGGTTTACTTGTTCAGTTGAATGAAGCAGAGCCAGAAAGTGAGGAAAAATTAGAAATTTTACGTGTAATGAGAATGTTGGATGATAAAACGGGTCGAGATGATAATTTTGTCAAAGATTTTATGAAAAAATATTGGAGTGAGCAATTTAAAGGGCAAAAAGCTTTGCAGGATAATCTTATGTCACATTTAGATTATTCACTACAACATACGGACTGGTTTAATGGCCGCTTACAAGGAGATGAAATATTAATTAAAACTTATCAACCTTATGAACTACCGATAAAAGAAGCACAAGATGAATTGAGTAGATCATCTATCTATAATCGGGTTTATCAAAACTTAAAAATTAAGGCAAATTCCGTATTAGCCGCTCCTCTTGATTACCGTGATGAAATTGGCTCGGGATTTGATAGTGTTTATTTCTCCAATAATGATGAATTTCTTAAAATTCCACGTTTCTTTACTGAACATGGGTTGAAAAACTACTTTATTAAGCAAGATTCTCATCTTGTTGAATTAATTGCCATGGATAGCTGGGTGCTTAATCTGAAAGAGAACCTAGAGTATAGCGATACCGATCGTGAAAAAATGCTAGAGAGAATTTCTGAACAATATGTCAATGATTATATTGCAACTTGGCGTTCTGCATTAAATAACTTGGATGTCAAAGAATTTGAGACGCTTTCCGAGTCCATTACAGCTATTGAAAAAATTACAGGTGGGGAGCAGACCTTAAAAAGAGCTTTACAGGTTCTAAGTGATAATACACAGCCGCCGGCATTACCGAATGAAGAAGGGAAAACGTTACAACAAGCCGTTGAAAGCTTGGATTATCGTTTAATGGCACATATTGATCAGAGCTTTTCTGACGAAAAATCGGTATTGCAAAGTGCTGATGCAAAAAATAGCACAATTCAATCCATTTATCAGAAACTGTCTGATTTACATCGTTATTTGCTTTCTATCCAAAATGCCCCTGATTCAGGAAAAGCGGCATTGAGAGCGGTGCAATTTAGAGTAGATCAGAAATCCACTGATCCTATTTTGGAGTTGCAACAATTAGCTAAAACAATGCCACAACCTGTTTCTCGTTGGTTGGACCAGATTGCAGAGTATTCTTGGCGTTCAGTACTTAAATCTGCCATTGTTTCACTTGAAGTCGAATGGAATGAAAAGGTTGTCAAAAAATATAAACTTTATATAAAAGGGCGTTACCCATTCGTATCTCAGTCTCAGCAAGAAGTACCGTTAAGTGAGTTTAGTCGCTTTTTTGCACCTGGCGGCACAATAGATAGTTTTTATGAAACAAACTTAAAACCTTTTATTGAAAGTGATTTGAGTCATATCACAGATGAGAACTCGTCATTAATTCGTCCTGATGTAGTTGAACAATTAGAATTAGCGAAGCGAATTAAAGAGACATTTTTTAATTCAGATAATGATGGCATTGGTGTACATTTTAGTATTGAACCTCTGAGTATTTCATCAAATAAACGCCGGAGTGTATTAAATCTCGATGGACAAATTGTAGATTACGCCCATGGACTGAGAAAGAAAACTCACGTTGTTTGGCCAAATTCGATGAGTAATAATGTAGAGAGCAAATTAACATTAGTTTCTGTTGCTGAAAAATCACCACGTAGCTTAGTGTTTAAAGGACCTTGGGCACAGATTAAACTACTCACATCAGGAAAAATTTCCAATATAAAAGCAGGATCATTTGATGTCCGTTATGATATTCATGAGGGGTATGCAACCTATCGAGTCTATATTGATGAATCAGATAATCCATTCTCTTGGGATATGTTAGGGAAATTCAATATTCCAGAAACTTTATATTAGTAAAAACAATTAAATTTGGCTTAGGAAAAATGATGAATAAGATCTCAAATAAAATACATAAAATAAACAAGTTTGCAGATAATGTGGATCTATCCCAAAAAATCGGTCAAGTGGAAAAGATCCTTCACCTAAGCCAAAGTACCCTCACCAAAGGTAGCCAATTAGCCGTTCAACTCAGTTCAGGTAATGTTCTAGGTGCGGTTTCTGAGTTATTGGGTTTATCCTCCCCGACAGGCTTACAGTTCACCTTAGAAACAGTGACTTTCCCACCGTCCACCTTTTCAGTGGTGTCCT
>NZ_MLHJ01000072.1 GCF_001998965.1 Rodentibacter rarus | reverse complement strand
ATCTAGTACAGCCCCTATAATATTAATCAGTGAATCTCAGACTGAGATTGGAAAACATTAGATATATTACAATCAAAAATGAATTAATCCCAGTTTAAAAAATATCGGGCTCGGCATAATGCTTCGCCCAGTATTTAAGTGAACCAACTCTTGGGGATCGACTGGTGTTTTCCACGAAACGCAAGTTATCGACCATTGTGTTCAAAATATAGCACTGTTGCCGCTACACGAGAATGGACATTTAACTTTCTCAGTAAATTACGGATATGTACTTTTACCGTTTCTTCTGAAATAAACAGCTGACCCGCAATTTGCTTATTTGATAAACCAGTTGCAATAAGGGTCAAAATTCCCTTCTCACGTTCAGTTAACGAATCTATTGGATCTTGACGATATTCACGTTCAATCAGTAAATCTTTAATTGAATTACTTAAAATGACCTCACCTTGCGCAATACGCTTTATTTGCTCAAGCAAGGTATCCGGCTCAGTATCTTTTAAAAGATAACCATCAGCACCGGCATCAATTAATGCAAAAACATCATTTTTAGCATCTGAAACCGTCAAAATCACAATACGGGCATCAATCCCTTCCGAACGCAAGCCTTTAAATGTGTCTAATCCTGAAAGTCCTTTCATATTGAGATCGAGCACAATCAAATCGGGAGAGGTTTGCAATGCAATAGAAATACCTTCCGAACCGCTACCAGCATCGGCAATCACCTCAAAATGCTCCTCTAATTCAAGCAGCTGTTTAATTCCACGGCGCATTAACGGATGCTCGTCAATGAGCAAAACTTTCAATTTTTCTTGCATATTTATCCCTCAGTAATTGACAACATTACACTGAATATCCATCATAAGAATAACCCATTTTATCGGGATTTAATGTTCCTTCCAAGCCAGAAACTTCTGAAACTTGATTTATCTCACTATAATCTGATTTTTGAATGAAATTTAAATCCGACGATATTTGAAAGGAAGAATCCGAGTTCGTCCCTGATGATTATGTTGAATTTGATAAAACTGTGGATAATTAAAATTACGTGATTCAATATGATACGGGTTTTCCCCCCCTTCTCCTGATACTTGATAAAGTTGATTAATTTTTTTCACTTTTTCATCTTTCACCCCATCACAGTGGCGGTAAATTTCTAAGTGATTAGCCTCATTCAATAAGTAAACGTTGAACGTACCATCTTTATTATCTTCAAAGAAAAACTGCAAGAAACCTTCACTTGCAAAAAGATCTATCTCAGCAGGATATTGGCGATCTTCATTGTGAATTTCCGTTTTGTCATCCACCGGGCTTTTCAAAACATCATCAAAATCAACCGCACTTTGTCCATCATTTTCTACTTCTTGCAGGCTAATACCACTTTCCTCAAAGAAAAATTGCCAGTTTTTCCCTGCCACACGTAAACGGGGAATACTTGGCATTTGACTCTCTCCTAAACGGATACTAATGCAGCGATTCACTACCCCACTAACAAGATTACGTAATGCTCGGCGATAGTGTTGGCTATAACAAAAAACCTGTACAGAACGAGGATGATTGACACCACGATAAATTTTATTTGATAGCACTTTCAGGGCAATCAAGATGGCATTTGGTCCTTCAAAATGTAGGGTACGGATTTCATTCCAAATATTACGATAAGTAAAATCAATACTACCAACAAGGTTTTGTTCCAAGGGACCAAAGCTAAATAAATCACTCGCAGAAAGATGCTCTTTAAATTCAGTAATAGAGGCGGTGGGATCAACGGTCAAATTCACAGCAATAACAATATTACTAATTTCACAAGAATCAGTAAAAGCATTGCTGTATGTGGAGGTTAGCGTTCGTGAAAAAGAAAGACGTAAATCTGTGACAAAATTTCGTAAAGCATCAATGCCGACAGAATGACTAAATAAATGTAGCTCCGTTTCTGAGGTAAGCAGTCGGTTAAAGTAAGCCCACGCCACTAACGTGTTTAAGTTCTCACTATATTCAACAACACGGTCTTCAGAAAACATCACCTCACTTGGCGGTTTATTGACGAAATACCAACCGTCTTTAAAGTGTTTATTGCCACGGACTTCCAAAAAAGAAAGATGAGGCTCTGATAAATTACGGGAAATCTGAGTATTAAGCAAAATGATTTTTCCCGGCAATTCCTCAAATGCGGTGTAAAGTTTTCGAGTAAGAATGTTGATATCTTGCGGTATCATACTTGAGCTAATTTTTTGCTTACGAGCAAAATTCACCAAACTATGATAACTCATCATCAAGAACTTCACTAAGTTTTCATGAGCTTCTTTAACCCGCTTAATTTTCCAAAACGGGCGGAGATTCAGTTCGCGGATTAAGTCCGCATTCCATCCCCATTCTTGTGCCAAAATCCGCATATAATTTATACGCCAATTACTCATTTTATATAGCGTTAAATCTTCCGTAACTTTGACATAAAAGCAACGGCGAACAAAATCAAGACGTTTAAACTCGGAAAGTGCGGTCAAATAATCCGTTACTTTTGTCAAAATTGCGATATAAGGGTCAAAATGATGCGCCGGGGTTGTATTTCCTGAAAAGAGATCTTCCTTAAACTGACGAGCGATAAGACGAGTATTCGGGTATTCTTTGGAATAAGCCTCCAATAGTAAAATTTTTAACACCGATTTATAAGGTGAATCAATCCCTTTGTAGAGTTGCCACAAACTTGCACCAAAATATTCTTTCGCTGAGAATTGCCCTAAGCCACCAAAATCTACCCAATCTTGCGGATCAAGCTCTCCGTCCCTTATTCGTTTTTCGACCTCTTTTTCGTAATCCACTTCATCATCCACCCACAAATGCAGCCAGAGCAAAGGTTTTCCTGCTAAACGCACCGCTGAGCGATAAAACTCATCAAGTAGTAACATATATTGTGCCGAACCACTGTTTTCATTAGTGAGTAAATCCGCATGATGGGTTTTACGAAAACGTTGCTGATCCATCAAATAGAAGTTAATTTCCACATCAAACTGCATCGCCCATACTTTAATTTTTTGCGCTTTTTGAGCAAGCAAATCTCTCTCGTCTTCCGTTAAATCTTCACGATGGCAAATCCAAGTATCTAAATCAGAATGACTCGTTTGACTAATGGAGCCAAAACTCCCCATCACATACAAGCCTAAAATAGGAGAATTTGCGCAATAAATTTTCTGTTTAATTTGATCATAAGAGGTCGGATATTCAGCTAAAAGAAATTGTTGCTGATAATCTGATAAACAAAATCCGGCAATACCGCAAGGAGATTGCACCACATAACCGGGTAAGTGTGGATAGTTTAGTTGAAGTAATAAAGGGAGCAAAGATAATACGTGCTGCAATCCATCACCGGCTCCCAATAACGCACGTTCCAAACGGCGTTTATCAAGGTTTTCGACGTATTTTCTTGCCCGATTGAGATCGTATTTCAATACGGTATCCTACCGGATAGAAAAAATTGGCAATACTGTACCACTTCAAACAGATGAAAGCAAAGAATAGCTACCCAACTTTGTCAACATTTGCTATATTCCCCACTCCCTCTTCCACCATAAAACTTAAATTATGAAACCTTCATCTATGCCAACAAAATTTAGCAGATTCGCTTGGGGACTTGCCATTTTTTGTATGCCTATTTTACTTTGGCCACTTGCTTTACTGGTTTCTACCGGTTTTTCTAAAAACCCGGTATTAACCGAAGGGCAAATTAATCTATTTTCCACCTTTTTTTGGATCTACCCCTTTATCCTTACTATTGTTGCACGCCTACTTTACAAATTGCATACTAAATTTCCGAAGTTTGCAGCACGATTACTTATGGCAAGTATGGTCATTTTTTACAGTTTTTTTAGTTATATCTGTCTGGTAAGTGCAACATAATATCACCAACACAAATAATTAAGAACGAGTAAAAATACTGCAAAAATAAACCGCACTTTAGTAGCAACATTAAAACGCCAATAAAATTTTTCCTATGTGTGTACCTTTATCAATTTCAATATGTGCTTCCTGTACTGCATTAAAATCATAGCACTGATGTAAAATAGGCTTATCAATTTCACCTTTGGTAAGTTTTTTCCATACATTTTCTAATAAGGATTGAGCAATTTCTGCTTTTTCCTCACTCGTTCGACCACGCATGGTCGAACCGGTGATGATCGCTCTTTTTACTGCAATTTTGAGCAAATCGACCTCTTTAGCAATAGCGCCACCCATAAAACCGATGAGAAACATTCGACCATCTTTATTCAAGATTTCAAGGTTTTGATCAAAATATCGAGCCCCGACAAGATCTAATATTCCATCAACGCCCTCTTGATATTGCCGAATCACCTCGACAAAATTTTCTGTTTTATAATGAATTGCCGTTGCGCCAAGTTGTTCCACCACATGGCATTTTTCTGCATTGCCCACCGTAGAGAAGGTTTTTATACCCAAACTTTTCGCAATCGCTAAAGCGGTGATGCCAATCCCACTCGTCCCACCATGAACCAATAACGATTCGCCCTTTTTCATCTGTTTTCTCATAAAAAGATTTGCCCAAACCGTGAAAAAGGTTTCCGGTAACATCGCAGCATCTTGCAAGCTATACCCTTGTGGAATGGGGAGTGTTTGCGCCGCTTTCACCACGCAGTATTGCGCATAAGCGCCGCCATCGGTTAAGGCACAAACATGATCACCCAGGTTAAAATGTTGAACCTTTTCCCCCACTTTCACCACTTCACCCGATAATTCCAACCCCATAATTGGGGTGACCCCTTTCGGCATAGGATACACCCCTTGACGCTGCATCACATCCGGGCGATTAACCCCGGCAAAGGCAACCTTGATAAGTAATTCATCCGATTTAGGCTCAGGAATCTCTGCGTTTTCAATAAATAATACGCTAGGCTCACCGGGTGAGCGCATATTGATACGTTTCATTTGGTTCATAACATTTCACTACCTTTCTTTTTTTCTACCTTTATACAAAGGGTTAATGATCAGGCAAAAATGCACCAGTTGGATGCATTAAGATCATCGAAAAGTGATCCACTGCTTCTTTTGATAAACTCCTTGTTATTTAAAC
>NZ_MLHJ01000071.1 GCF_001998965.1 Rodentibacter rarus | reverse complement strand
CTGCTGTCTGCTGTCTGCTCATAGTGTAATTTCTCTGCCTAAAGATGGAAGCTGATTCTATAAGATTTTATTAATATTTCAATAGATACGTCCTGAATAAATTGTAAATTAAGCGTAAATTAATTTGTGAAATAAGAAAGGTTTCACTTTAAGCCATAGGCATTTTTTGCATGGTTTGGATATATTCCACCATATTTTGCAATTCCTCATCATCGGCTGTGCCACGGTTAAAAAACCAAGAGAAAAGTTGTAAATCCGTACAAGCAAGTAAACGAATAAACTGATCTTTTTGAGTCTCCGTGAGGTTGTCAAAATGCTGTTTGTAAAACGGCATAATGATGTTATCCAATTCCAACATTCCCCGACGACAATCCCATTCGATACGAAGTTTGTTATATTTTTCCATATAGCCCTCTGCAGATCAAAAGTGCGGTCAATTTTTCAAAGATTTTTGGTTTATTTGTAGGGACACACTGCGTGTGTCCGCTTATAACGCATTGAAATAATTTGATTTTTATAATGGACGCACGCAGTGTATCCCTACGTTTTTCATTTTGTGCATTGACTACATCGTGTTAAAAAAACACCCGAAAAACCAACCGCACTTTAAATTAACTATTCCGTTGCTTTCGGTTTGATAACGGCATAAATGACACCGGTAACCAACGCCCCCGCCGCAATCGCCGCTAAATAACGCAATGGTTCAGAAACAAACGGAATGACAAATAAGCCTCCGTGTGGTGCTTGCAAAGTGATATCTGAAGCCATAGATATCGCCCCCGCTGTTGCCCCACCGATCACAGAACTGACAATCACACGAAGAGGATCGGCCGCCACAAAAGGCAATGCCCCTTCAGAAATGAAACAAAGCCCTAATACAAAAGACGCTTTACCCGCATCCCGTTGGTTAGCAGTAAATTTATTGCGGGCAATCCAAGTGGCAATCGCCATACCGATTGGTGGCACCATACCTGCCGCCATTGCGGCTGCCATCGGCGTGTAAACTTGTGAAGCAATCATCCCCACGGAGAAAGTATAAGCGGCTTTATTGACCGGCCCACCCATATCAATACACATCATCGCACCAATTAGCGTTCCTAATACAATGGCATTCACTTCACCCATGGATTTCAACCATTCGCTCAGTGCGTTCATCACCTGCGAAACCGGAGGATTAATCACATAGATCATCGCCAAGCCCACAATCAACGAGCCTAAAAGCGGTAAAATTAAAATCGGTTTTAGGGAGGTTAAACTTGCCGGTAATTTAATGGCCGCGTTCAATCCTTTCACCACATAACCGGCAAGGAAGCCGGCAACAATACCGCCTAAAATCCCCGCTCCGGCAGTGGTGGCAAGCATGCCGCCAATTAAGCCCACAGCAAGCCCCGGGCGGTCAGCAATGGAAAATGCCACATAACCGGCAAACACCGCAATCATTAAATGGAAAGCTGCACCGCCGCCAATATCCATTAACGCTTTTGGCAAGCCATGGAAAAGGGTTTCATCTTTAAAGGCTTCAATTCCAAACATAAAGGAAATAGCGATAAGCAATCCCCCTGCCACCACCAAAGGTAACATATGGGATACGCCTGTCATTAAGTGTTTGTAAATGCCTTTTTTCTCAGCCTTTTCCTCGACATTTGAGGATTTGCTGCTTCCCCCTTCAAATACTTTGGCTTCTTTAAAGGCTTTATCAAATTCTTGTGCCGTTTTCTTTAAGGCTAAACCGGTGGAAGTACGGTACATTGGTTTGCCTTTGAATTTATCCAATGGTACATCAATATCTGCCGCCACAAACACTAAATCAGCTGCTGCCACTTCTTCGGGGGTAATTTCGTTGCCAGCACCGACCTGACCTCGGGTTTCCACTTTAACGTTCCAACCCTGTTTTTTCGCATAAGCCTCGATCGCCTCAGCAGACATAAACGTATGCGCCACACCTGTTGGGCAAGCGGTCACCGCAACAATATTTTTCACATTGGAAACGCCGTCAAAACCGACCGCACTTTCCGGCATAACATAATCCACCGCATTCGCTTGTGCATTGGCAAGGGTTGCTTCCGGATTGTTCATCACCGTTTCTTCGCTCACCAAATAGACTTTTTTACCCACAAAAGCGGTATTGTTTGGTAATGATGATCCCACAACCAAAATCACTTCCGCTTCAGCGACATTTTCAAGGAGCAGAACATTCGTTTTTTGTGCGGCGTTATGAAGCACTTCGCTTAATAAATAGGCTTTAGCTTTACCTACATGGGATGATGGGGTTAAAAATAACTTCATTTTATTATCCTTCAATCTCTGTCATCTTCACTTGGTTTAAAATTGGCTCAAGTAATGCGGGATCACTCACCCCAACATTGCTTTGTGATACGGCAAACGCAGACACTGCACTGGCAAAGGCTAGAGTTTCTGATTTTGATAAGCCTTTTTCAATGCCATAAATTAGTCCGGCTACCATTGAATCGCCCGCCCCTACAGTGCTGACGACATTCTCACATTTTGGCGGTAGGGCTTTGATCACCCCTTCATTGTTAATCCACAAAGATCCTTCAGCCCCCATGGAAATAATCACATTTTCAATCCCCTGTGCTTTTAACTGCTGTGCGGCATTGATAATCTCTTCTTGCGTATTCAGTGGATGCCCAATCCAAGCTTCTAATTCCCGATGATTCGGCTTCACCAACCAAGGGTGGGCGGTCAACCCCGCATTCAGTGCGGCATTACTGGTATCTAGTACCACTTTTATGCCTTCTTGGTGTAATTGGTTTAACCAGTCGGCAAATAATTGTGGCGTAACCCCGTGTGGTAAGCTGCCACACACCGCAACAATATCGTAATCCAAACAATAGGCTAGCGAATCTGCTGCAAATTGTTGCCAATCCTGTGGGGCAATGTCATAACCGAGAAAATTCAAATCCGTCACATCGGCTTCGGTTTCGGTGATTTTGACATTAATACGGGTTTTTCCGGCGACACGGTGGAATTTATCCTGCAAACCTTGTTTTTTGAACATTTGCTCAAAATCACCGGCGTTATCTTCCCCTAGAAATCCTCCCACTGCGACATCAACCCCCAAATCTTTCAGCACTTTGGCTACATTAATCCCTTTACCGGCAGGGAAAAGCCCAAGGGTTTCAACGGTATTCACCTCGCCTAATTCAATGCGGGATAGGCGACCGACTAAATCATAGGCGGTATTTAACGTAATGGTTGCGACCTTTGCCATGATTATTCCCCTTTTCCTTCGCCCAGCCCGGATTCAATCGCCACACGGATACCTTCAATGGCCTCTTTTGCTTGCTCACCCGTTGCCACAAAACGTAGCCGAGCGCCTTTCACCACCCCTAACGCCACAATTTTCATCAGGCTTTTTGCACTCACTAATTGGGAATCACGATCTAAATTTTGCACAGCAACCGATGCATTGTATTTTTTCACCTCGTTCACTAATACGGCACTTGGACGAGCGTGTAAACCGTGTTCGTTATTAATTACAAAGACCGCTTCAATAGCATCGGAAGGTAAACCGTTCTCTTCCGTCACTTCCGGTGCAAGGGTTTGTTCCCCCATCACCTCAATCGTATCCGGTTCTGCCGGTGGTATAGCGGAAATATTTTCGCCCAAGCCTTCTGCAATCACCTTTCCAAGGGATTCAATGGCTTGTTTGGCATCATCCCCTTCCGCCACAAAACGCAGGCGATGACCTTGTGTCACCCCCAACGCCACGATTTTCATCAAACTTTTTGCACTCACAGGCTCACTACCACGAGTGATATTTTGGACGGTAATTTTTGAAACAAATTTTTTCACTTCATTCACTAATACAGCACTAGGGCGGGCGTGTAAACCGTGTTCATTACGAATGGTAAACGTCCCCACCACCGCATTTGCCGTTTGCGTTGACTGAGTTTGCTCAGAAACGACCCCTTCACCGCCTAAAAGTGCGGTCAAAATTTCAGTAGTATTTCCGCTTAACAGTGTAGTTTGCGTATTTTCTTCCAATAAACGGATCAATACCGGATTGATAGTATCATTTACCGCAGAAACGGTTATCACCCCTTTTACCGGCTTACCATTGTGACTAAAAATAGTTTTTGCGCGACTAAACGCTAAAGCATTTTTCAGATTACCGGAAAGTGCATCGGTGACCCATAATCCTTTCCCCAACGGCATTGCGGCATTGCCAATGATTTCAGAAACAAAGCCATTTTCTACCGCACTTTGTGCTTGTAATTGACCGGCATTCATTGCCACTAAGGTGAGTAAACTTGAGGTATCAACATCCAAACGAATGTTTTCTCGAGGGAGAGTAAAATCTTCTGTGGTTTCACCCATTAAAATCGCACGGAACTGTGCTACATCGGTTAGAGTGGCTAATTTTGCTGCGGTTTCTTCATCGCCAAGGACATGGGTTAATTGACGTAATAATGCCAAATGTTCATCGGAACGGGCGGCAATCCCTATCACCACATAAGCAATATTGCCTTCTCCCCATTCAATCCCTTTTGGAAATTGAAACACTTGCACACCGGTTTTTTTCACCATTTCACGGGTTTCTAATGTGCCGTGGGGAATGGCAATACCATTTCCCAAAAAGGTGGAGGTTTGCTGTTCACGCACCAACATTCCCTGTAAATAGCCCGGTTCTACATTACCCGCCGTTTCCAAGGCACGAGCTGCCATTTCAATGGCTTGCTGCTTGGTTTCTGCGCTGATATTTAAATGAATGTTGCTTTCCGAAAGTTCTAACATTCTTACTCCTTAGTCTAAGATTTAGAAAAAGAAAAACTGTTGATGAAATAACACCATCAACAGTTTTATTTAGCGAGAGGTGCAAACCTTTAACAGTTCATCACTCCCTTTTGCGATATAGTCATCATCGTCACTGCGTACATTGCCTTTTTTCAAATCACGCATCGCATCATAAATCCCTTGGGTGACACTTGGTGAATCCAACTTACGCCAGCAGTCTGGGCTTAGACGATTGAAGTTATTTTGGAGTGCTTCAGCGTGTAATACACCGCTATAATAAGCATACACATCGGAATCGTGTCCACCGCTATAAAGTTTGTCCTGAATTTGCTTGATTGGCACGAGAATACGCCCTAAATACCAGTCATTGGCACCGCTGGCAAAATTATCCACATAGAAATGTTCGTTCACACGACCTTTATAGGTTACGACTGTTGCCTCATAGGCAGCAGAATAGGATTTTTGATCAATCTTGTCTTTATCCAAATTAATCACTTTTTTGTCATCGCTCATAAAAGGTATATAGGCGGTGATGGAAGAACAAGCAGTTAAAACAATAGAAAACAGCAATATTGAAATTTTTTTTAACATAATCATTCCTCGTTAATTAGGGTCTGAAATAAATCGCCGCCATTATACTGGCTTCAAGGGATTACGCAAGGAAACACATCGCTATTCCCCCTCTTTCACAAGAGAGACTAAAATTTGGTCAATTTTAAAGTTTTCCGTATCAATGACTTCAAATTTATATTGACCATAAACAACAAAATCGGTCTTTTTCGGGATTTTACGCAACATATACATCATAAAACCACTGATCGTTTCATAATTTTCTTCATCAGGGAAGGATTCAATATCCAATACTCTCATCACATCTTCAAGAGGCGTTGCGCCGTCAATTAACCAAGAATGTTCATCACGACTGACAATTTGTTCTTCTTCGCTGGAAACCAGTTCTCCCATCACAATACTCATTACATCATTGAGGGTAACAATACCCACCACCAAAGCATATTCATTGACGATAATAGCAAAATCCTCACCGGTGGATTTAAAAAGTTCCAACACTTCATAAAGAGAGAGGGTATCCGGCACAAATAAGGCTTTGCGGAGTAATTTAGGATCGGTCAAAGACACATCGGTATTTTGTAAATACATTGTCAATAAAGTATGGGATTCCACATAGCCTAAAATTTTATCCAATCCATTATCACAAATCACAATTTTGGAATGGGAATCTCGAGAGAGGGTATCCATCACTTCCTGACGGCTAAAAGTGCGGTCTAAATACACGATGTTTTCACGGGTTGTCATAGTGGAGGTCACCGTGCGTTCCTGCATATCAAAAATATTTTCAATGAGATAATGCTGTTGGGTTTTTAACACGCCTGCCTCCGCCCCCGCTTCGACCACAGCGACAATATCTTCCGGTGTCATATTGTCATCACGCAAGGTTGATATGCCAAAAAGCTTGAACAGTAAATTTGATAATCCGTCAAACACCCAAACGATAGGTTTGAGTAAAAAAATCAGCACCTGCATAATACCGACCGTACGTAATGCGACAGCTTCAGGATTAATCAGCGCAAGGCGTTTCGGCATTAAATCCGCCAAAAGGATAAAGGCGCAGGTTACCAAAAAGAATGCCACCCAAGAGGACGCTGGTTCAACCCAAGATTCTTCAACATAATCTCGTAAAAAATGTTGTAAATGAAGACTAAGGTTCGCCTCACCAATCATTCCCCCCAATATTGCTACCATATTTAAACCAATTTGCACAACGGTGATAAAACGCCCCGGTTGTTCTTGTAATTTCAGCACCTGTGCGGCTTTAAGATTACCCTCATTGACCATATTTTGTAATTTAATTCGGCGAGCACCGGCAAGGGAAATTTCCGCAGATGAAACAATAGCACTAATAATAATTAACACGATTATGACTAAAATTGCTGAAAATAAACTCATAATTTTCTCGTTAACTTGATGGGTTTTAGTAGGGACACACTGCGTGTGTCCCTATATTATTGAATAATACCGTTATTTTTAACCGCACTTTGAAGGAAATAGAACCTTAGTTTTCGCTATCAAACCAGCCACGGATGAATTGAATGGAAAGAAATAATGTGACCAATAAGAAGGCATAAAACACCCAAGATAAAATCGGGTGGCTTGGGGTAACATCATCGCTGATTTCTTTCACGGAAACTGCATTGCGAAATTCATCAAACATCGTTAAACGCCAACCATAGTATTTGATTTGTACCAGTTTATTTTCATTTCCCATGGCCTGAGCTTCAGCCTGTAAATTGGCTGAACCGAATTTAAAATAGAAAGGAAAGCCCCAACGGGTGTCTTCGTTACGGTAAACCATAATTTTCCCTTCATCATTTTGTGTATTAATGTAATACACATCACGTGTCGGACCATCTGCCGGATTGGATTTGGTGATAGGGCCATCTTTATCAACACGCTTAACTTCCACGCCGGTGACACGTGTCACATCATAGTGGGGAAAAACATAGTTCACCACGGAAAACATAAAACCGTGAAAAGCAAACACCACTAAAAATAGAAAATATTTAAAAAATTGGGGCTGTACTA
>NZ_MLHJ01000070.1 GCF_001998965.1 Rodentibacter rarus | reverse complement strand
ATCTAGTACAGCCCCAAAATTTTTCCCATTATAAGGATTGTTTAAGAATAGTTAAGTGGAGAACAAAAATTTTTTAAAAAAAGGTCGTTTTTTTTCTTTTTCTTGTTAGAATGGCGGGGATTCAACATCAATTTAAGGAGAAAACAATGAGTGATTTAGGTTATGCGGTGGTTTCCGCGGCGTTAGTTATGGCTTTTCTATTTGGCTTAACATTCGCTATCTTTTAATTAAATTAACGAGATAGCTTTTCTTATCACTTATCACCGCACTTTGGGTTGTCAAAGTGCGGTGATTTTTTCGGTGTTTTTTGCTTGAGGATTAAAAATATGGTAAAACTAGCGCCGTTTTATTCATTAACGAAATAGGAAGTACCATGTCAAATTTACAAGCAATTATTGAGTCCGCCTTTGAAAAACGTGCAGAAATTACGCCAAAAACGGTGGATGCAGAAACTCGTGCTGCGATTGAAGAAGTGATTGAAGGTTTAGATAGCGGCAAATATCGTGTTGCAGAAAAAATTGATGGGGAGTGGGTCACTCACCAATGGTTAAAAAAAGCGGTATTGCTTTCATTCCGTATCAATGACAACGAAATGATTGATGGCGCAGAAACCAAATATTACGACAAAGTGGCATTAAAATTTGCCGATTACACGGAAGAACGTTTTCAACAAGAAGGCTTCCGTGTGGTGCCATCAGCCACTGTGCGTAAAGGCGCCTATATCTCTAAAAACTGTGTGTTAATGCCGTCTTATGTCAATATCGGGGCTTATGTGGGCGAGGGTACGATGGTCGATACTTGGGCAACAGTAGGTTCTTGCGCACAAATCGGTAAAAACGTTCACTTATCTGGTGGTGTCGGCATTGGAGGGGTATTAGAACCATTACAAGCCAATCCAACTATCATTGGTGACAACTGCTTTATCGGCGCACGTTCTGAAGTGGTGGAAGGGGTGATTGTTGAAGACGGTTGTGTGATTTCAATGGG
The DNA here is from genome assembly GCF_001998965.1 of Rodentibacter rarus. Classification (GTDB taxonomy): domain Bacteria; phylum Pseudomonadota; class Gammaproteobacteria; order Enterobacterales; family Pasteurellaceae; genus Rodentibacter; species Rodentibacter rarus. The sequence continues at coordinate 43,417 of NZ_MLHJ01000070.1, read as the reverse complement.
GGTATTCATCGGTCAATCCACGAAAATTTATGATCGTGAAACCGGTGAAATCCATTACGGCCGTGTACCGGCAGGATCGGTGGTGGTTTCCGGTAGCCTTCCGTCAAAATGTGGTAAATATAGCCTTTACTGTGCGGTGATCGTGAAAAAAGTGGATGCGAAAACCCTCGGTAAAGTCGGTATTAACGAGTTATTACGTTCTATCGAAGAATAATTAAAAATTTTCTCAAAAAAACCGCACTTTGTTGTCACAAAATGCGGTTTTTTCTTTTATCAGCAATGGATTATTTCTTTTTGGCTAACATTGTCACAAATTTCATTTTAATGCGATTGCCGTTTTCATCAGTTTTGTGTAGTTCGCCCATTTCTTCGTTGTATTTAATCAATTCCCAGCCTTGGTAATAATTCTTCAATTCATTTTCTTGGAAGGTGAAAGAAAAAGGCATCGGACAAGGCACATCCTCTGTGGACATCGCAGCAACAATTAAATTGTATCCACCGATATTGGTATGTTCCTGCATATTGTGAATAATTGCCGGTATGTGTTCTCGGTTTAAAAACATAAATACCACAGTAGAAAGAATAAAATCGTAATTTTCCTGAATATTCGCAGTGTTAATATCATAAAGTGCGGTTGAGATGTTGAGATTTTCTTTGTCCTTGGTTTCATTTAGGAAAGCTAGGCTATTGGCATTATGATCCCAAGCGGTAACATTAAACCCAAGTAAACTTAAGAAAAGGGAATTTCGTCCTTGTCCACAACCGAGATCGAGGGTTTTGCACGGTTTGATGATATTAACCGCATTTTTTACTTCAGAATGGGTGGCTGTCATATTGTATTTTTTGTTGAAGTAATCTTCTTTTTTACAATAAAACCCAAGGGTACATTCTAAATCCTCTGTTAAGGCTTCCACTCGATGCCAAGCTTGTGGTTCGACAAAAGGTGTTTCTGTTTCCGCAGTGAAAATATGTTCTGCAATCACATCGCCTTGTTCGGTTAATTCATAAAATTTTAGTTTTCCTTTTAATACGGTGATTTTTCCCCAAGTACCGACTTTAGTGTTATGCTTTTCTTGAAACATTTGGGGCAGTTTGTCTTTTGTCCAAATCGGCATTTGTTTATAACAGATTAATTCGTTTTTCATTGTGGTTCTCCAATAAATTACTTAGGGTTTGTGAGTGTTTTATTTTTTGCTTATGCATCGGTAAAATTGCCACAAATCCTCTTTATTTACCATTATTTTTCAACGGCAAACGCCAACATCATACCGGTATCTTCGTGTTCCAATACATGACAATGAGCCATATAAGGCGCTTGTTCCCCGGCTAAATAATCAAATTTAACCAGCACTTCGCTGATACTCCCATTCACACTGACAGTGTCTTTCCAACCTTGACGGTGAACAGCAGGTGGTTTTCCATTTTCAGTCAGAATACGGAATTGCGTGCCGTGGATATGGAATGGGTGCAGCATCATATCACCTTCTCCGGAAATAACCCATTTTTCATATTGTCCTTGTTTGGCACTGAATACTGGGTGGTGATGGAAACTTTGTCCGTTAATGCGATTTGCCGTCCAAATATCCAATGTTTCCTTTTTATGCGTCATATCACCATCATGTTTCATATGTTGCATATGCATATCCTGCGACATTGGCATTGAGTGATCCGGCATAGCGTGATTTGACATATCCGTATGATGCATCATATTCATACCTTGATGACCGTATTTTTGCATAAATAATTGCATACCTTGGTGATCTAATTCCGGATCCATCGTGAGTTGGAAATGACGTACCACAATATCTTTCGGGATTTCTACTTTCGGTAACGCCGCTAATGTTGTCGGTAAATTGCCTTGTCCTTTTTGTAATGTCGTTTCCAAACTTAATAGCGGGAGTTTTTGATCGAACGGAGGCAATCCCATACCCATTTGATCCACCGGTAAACTGACTAAATCCACGGACTTACCGTCACTCAAATCAATCAATACTTCGAAACGTTCCCCCATAAGGATTTCCAATTCATTCACTTTTATTGGTTCACTCAAAAATCCGCCGTCACTAGCGATAACATACATCGGTCGTTCATCACCGGTAGCTATTTTTAGTGAACGGGCATTACAGCCGTTAAGTAAGCGTAAACGCACCCAGCCTTTTGGTGCGATATGTTTCGGATATTGCACTCCGTTTGTCAGCATGGTATCGCCAAACCAACCAAGGCTTGCGGTTAGTAAATCAATTTTATAATCAATCTGACCTTGTTCATCAAAACGTTTATCTTGCAAGATGACGGGAATATCATCGACGCCCCATTGTTTCGGTAGCGGTAATGTTGAACTTAATTCGTCTTCAATCAAAAATAAACCGGCTAATCCCATTGCCACCTGGTAGCCCGTTCTGCGATGGGGGTGGGGGTGAAACCAACAGGTAGATGCCCGTTGATTAACGGTAAATTTCGCCTGATATTGTTGTGCCGGTTTAATAATTGCCTGTGGGCCGCCGTCAACGTCACCCGGAATTTCCAATCCATGCCAATGTACGGTTGTTTCTTCCGGTAAATTATTTTGAATATTTACCCGCACTTCTTGTCCTGATTTTACCCGAATTGCCGGTCCTAGCAAGCTACCATTGTAGCCCCAAGTTGCGGTTTTATGTTGCCCGAATTGGCTAGTGCCTTGTTCCACCGATAAGTGAATTTCCCCTTTATCGGCTTCCAATAGTGTTGGAATAGGCAATATGGCTTGTTTTTCTTTCGCCCAAACCCATTTTATCGGTGTCGCTGCCATTGCAATAAAAAGTGCGCTGTGTTTTAGAAATTTTCTCCGTTGCATCATCATTTTCTCCGCTAAATATTGAATCGGTGGCAAGGATAAGGCTTAACCTTAGGTTAAGGTCAAGAGGGAATTGTATGATATTGAATAAATTTTTGATAAAGAAAAAGGCGGTCAATGCCGCCTAATTTGTATTGAATGAATTATTTTACCTGCATGCCGGCTGTGACACCACTGTCTGCAGAGAGTAAGAATAAATCACTACCACCTGTGCCGGCAGAAAGAATCATGCCTTCCGATATACCGAATTTCATTTTTCTTGGCGCAAGATTTGCCACCATAATCACAAACCGACCTTCTAATTCTTCCGGTTTGTTATAAGCCGCTTTAATGCCTGAGAAAACTTGGCGGGTATGATCACCAAGATCCAATTCAAAACGTAAAAGTTTATTAGATTCCGGCACGGCTTCGCATTTCAACACTTTGGCAACCCGCATATCTAATTTTGCAAAATCATCAATGGTGATCGTTTCAGCAATCGGTTCGATATGAGAAAGTGCGGTCGATTTTGATGCTGTTTTTTCCGCAGTCTGATTGCTTTGTGCAAACAAGGCTTTGGTTTCATTAATTACCGCATCAATTTGTTTTTTCTCTAAACGGGAGAACAGGGCTTTGAACGGTGAAAGGGTATGACCCAGTAACGGTTGAGCGAGATTGTCCCAAGCTAATTCACTTTGCAAGAACGCTTCTGAGCGTTCAGCCAGTTTGGGTAATACCGGTTTTAAGTAGGTCATTAAAATACGGAAGAGTTCAATGCCCATGGAGCAAACCGCTTGTAGCTCGGCTTCTTTACCTTCCTCTTTGGCAATCACCCAAGGGGCTTTATCATCAATGTATTTATTGGCTTTATCTGCCAAGGCCATAATTTCACGGATCGCTTTATTAAATTCGCGGGTTTCATAATAGGTGGCGATTTGTTCAGTTCGTGCAGTAAACTCGGCAAATAATGCCTCATCTTCCAATTTATCGGCTAATTTTCCGTTAAAACGTTTTGCGATAAAACTCGCATTACGAGAGGCTAAATTCACTAATTTGTTAACGATATCCGTGTTTACCCGTTGAACGAAATCCTCTAAATTAAAATCTAAATCTTCAATGCGATTATTGATTTTTGCCGCATAGTAATAACGCAAGCACTCAGGATCAATGTGGTTCAAATAGGTGCTGGCTTGAATGAACGTGCCACGGGATTTTGACATTTTCGCCCCATCGACAGTGACATAACCATGGGCAAATACATTTGTTGGTTTACGATAGCCACTGCCTTCTAGCATGGCTGGCCAAAATAGACTGTGGAAATAGACGATATCTTTTCCAATAAAATGATAAAGTTCTGTCTCGCTGTTTTCTGCCCAAAATGCATTAAAATCAATGCCTTCACGATCACAAAGATTTTTGAACGATGCCATATAACCAATTGGTGCATCCAACCATACATAGAAGAATTTATCTTTTGCTCCCGGAATTTCAAAACCAAAATACGGCGCATCACGAGAAATATCCCATTGTTGTAAACCGCTTTCAAACCATTCTTGCATTTTGTTGGCGATTTCCGCTTGAAGAGAACCCGAATTTGTCCATTCTTTCAACATGCTTTCAAATGCCGGCAAATCAAAGAAAAAGTGTTCAGATTCTTTCACAATCGGTGTCGCACCGGATATTGCAGAACGAGGGTTAATTAAATCCATTGGACTATAAGTGGAAGCACAGACTTCACAGTTATCGCCATATTGATCTTCTGCTTTACATTTCGGGCAAGTTCCTTTCACAAAACGATCCGGCAAAAACATCTTTTTTTCCGGATCATAAAGTTGTTCAATCACTTTGCTTTTGATGAAACCCTTTGATTTTAATTTGTTATAAATTTCTGCGGTGATTTGTTTATTTTCTTCACTATGAGTGGAGTGATAGTTATCAAAACTGATATTAAAACCGGCAAAATCACGAATATGATCCGCTTTCGCTTTAGCGATCAATTCTTCCGGTGTCATGCCTAATTTATCGGCATTGAGCATAATTGGCGTACCATGGGCATCATCAGCACACACGAAATAAATCTTATTGCCACGCATACGTTGAAAACGCACCCAAATATCCGCTTGAATATGCTCGAGCATATGGCCTAAATGAATTGCACCATTAGCGTAAGGGAGGGCGCAAGTGACTAACATTTTACGGGGTTGAGTTGTCATTGTTGTTCTCTTTTATTACACAAAAAAATTGCCGTTATCTTACCTGAGAAAGGGTATTTTTTCTAGCTTGAAAAACTTTAGCTTAACAGACCGCACTTTCCGTGATTAAATATCCCGACTTATTTAGTCGATTTTGTATTTTTAAACAGGATATTTTATGACAATCTATTTTTCCGACAATCTGACGTCAACACAGCAAACCCAGCTTCAACAAGTTTTTCAGCAATTTCAACATCCTCATTTACAAAAAGATCTTCTTTCACTCAATGCCCTAAAAAAAGTCGAAAAAGGGGGCGAAACATTACGCATTGAATTACAACTTCCCTTTGCATGGAATAGTGGTGTAGCACAGCTTAAACAAGCCATTTCTGAAGAACTATTAAAAATCTCAGAGTGCAAAACGATCAAATGGGAGGTGAATTATCAAATTGCCACCCTAAAACGAGCGAATAATCAGCCTGCTGTAAAAGGGGTGAAGAATATTATTGCGGTAACCTCCGGTAAAGGTGGCGTGGGAAAATCCAGTGTTTCGGTGAATTTAGCCTTAGCATTACAAGCTCAAGGAGCGAGAGTGGGTATTTTAGATGCGGATATTTACGGTCCATCGATCCCTCATATGCTTGGCGTTCCTCATCAACGCCCAACATCTCCGGATAATCAACATATCACCCCCATTAAAGCGCACGGTTTATCGGCAAACTCTATTGGTTTTTTAATGGATGAAGACAGTGCCACTATTTGGCGTGGTCCAATGGCAAGCAGTGCATTAAGCCAACTACTCAATGAAACCCTATGGGATAGCTTGGATTATTTGGTTATTGATATGCCGCCCGGCACGGGAGATATTCAACTTACCCTGTCACAACAAATTCCGGTTACCGGTGCGGTGGTGGTGACCACACCGCAAGATATAGCCTTGCTTGATGCGGTAAAAGGGGTATCTATGTTTGAACGGGTATCTGTACCGGTACTAGGCATTGTAGAAAATATGTCGATGCATATTTGTAGCCAATGTGGGCATCACGAAGCCATTTTTGGCACCGGTGGGGCTGAAAAAATGGCGGAAAAATACAAGGTGAAAGTATTAGCACAGTTGCCGTTACATCTTCGTATCCGTGAAGATTTAGATGCTGGCAACCCAACTGTGGTGGCCGCTCCGGAAAGTGAAATCGCACAAGCTTTCCTACAATTGGCAGAGAAAATTTCCACCGAACTTTATTGGCAAGGATCGGTCATTCCAAGCGAGATTTTATTTAGAGAAGTAAAATAAGTAATAAAAGGCTGTGTTTGAGCTATATTCCCAAAGTTGGATTAAACACCGGCTAATGAAAGCTAGATTTTTATAAAAAATTTAAGAAAAACCGTGACTTACTTCACAAATTTGAAAATCAATATTTGCATAAATTTTTTGACAGGCGTATTCTGAACGCAATCAAAATAAGTGCTATCTTAAATAGCCGACATAAGTTTTGCTTTCCGAGTAGTGTCTCTCCCGAGGCACTTTTTTTTATTCATTGAAAATGAACTCACACGAAAAATCCCAAATCTTATAGCCTCTCTTTTGACAAGGCCTTATTTATAGCTAAACTTAAAATCTAAGGACTGAGTTATTTTGTTTCATCTGAATACACTCATTATTGTCATAGTCGATATCTTCATAAGTCACATCTTGTTTTTAACCGCTGGTATGTCGGTAAGTTTAAACTCAGGCGGGTGTTTTTATTGAGATTAAGCTATTTATCATCTTAATGTGATGATTTGTTTGACGGGGAATGTTTGGCGAATCAAAGGTAGACTTTATTTTGTTGAAGATAAAATTTGAGCACCACTTCAAAAAGTGGGGGAAGTTATAAAAGACAGTCCCCAAAATTTTGGTGCCTAGGGTCGGACTCGAACCGACACGGTTATTCACCGGCGGATTTTGAATCCGCTGCGTCTACCAATTTCGCCACCCAGGCTTGGGAACGAGGTGGATTATACGCATATCCAAACTTGTATCAAGTAAAAAATGTTAGATTTTATTTATTTGATTTAAAATTAAGCAAAAATAAATCATTAACCGATGAAGTTTTTAAGAAAGGAAATACCGCCAAATAAATGCGGTAATTAAGATACATAATACAACTAAAATTTGAATCAGTCTTTTCCTTGTTAATTTTTCTGCTGCCATCTTCTTAAAGTGCCTATTTAGTGTTAAAATCTTTGCGTTAGATCAATTTTACACTATCTTTATCTGAGGGTTAAATGAAAAACTTCGTTTCAGACACTAAGGCAGGACGTCGGATTCAATCAGGTGGTTGTGCAATTCATTGTCAGGATTGTAGTATTAGCCAACTTTGTATTCCTTTTACACTAAATGAACACGAACTTGATCAACTTGACAATATTATTGAACGTAAAAAACCCATCCAAAAATCCCAAGTATTATTCAAAGCGGGAGATACACTTAACTCTATTTATGCTATTCGTTCCGGTACAATTAAAAGCTATACCATTAGCGAAGCCGGTGAAGAACAAATTACCTCATTCCATTTGCCTGGTGACCTCGTTGGTTTTGATGCGATCACGAATATGCAACATCCAAGCTTCGCTCAAGCATTAGAAACTGCAATGGTGTGTGAAATCCCTTTTGATATTTTAGATGATCTCTCCGGTAAAATGCCGAAACTTCGGCAACAGATTATTCGTTTGATGAGTAGTGAAATAAAAAGTGATCAAGAAATGATTCTGTTGCTTTCAAAAATGAATGCGGAAGAACGACTCGCCGCTTTTATTCATAACCTTTCAAGGCGTTATTCAGCCCGAGGATTCTCCGCAAGAGAATTTCGTTTAACAATGACGCGTGGTGATATTGGTAACTATCTTGGTTTAACGGTTGAAACAATTAGCCGTCTCTTAGGGCGGTTTCAAAAACTAGGCGTGCTTTCAGTACAAGGTAAATACATTACGATTAATGATATTAATGCCCTAATTGAACTTACAGGAACAAATAAAACAAAGATTACGATGAAGGAATAAAATAAGGCGTAGTATTTGCGCTGATTTTAACATTTAGACTTATTTAAACTAAGGACTTGGCACTGTATTTCACAGGACTAAGTCCTTTTAGTTTAGTCTGAATACACGTATTATTTTAATAATGGATATATTTATAGATCACATTTTTAAACTACTAAAATTTTGGCTAAGTATTTGTTGTTTTTTTGTTTTTAGTTAAAAATTAAAAATATTGTTGAGCTAGATCACAAATTTGTAACAAACTTTTAAATGTAATATTTTTTCCTTTTTAATCCTATGTATAATGTTGAGCGAACTTAACAAATAATATCATTCGAGGTGAATATGCAACCAAACAAAGCTTTTGATGAATGGTTGGCAACAACGGCATTAGGTGGTGCAAACCAAGCCTATATCGAAGAATTATACGAACGTTATTTGGATGACCCTGATTCTATTGATGGGAGTTGGAAGAACACGTTCGATTCCTTTCCAAAATCAACCGCACTTGAACAACCTCATTCACCGGTTCGTGATTATTTTCGTCGTTTGGCGCGTGAAAATAGCTCGGAAACTGTTACTGTGATTGATCCGGAAGCCAGTGCAAAATTAGTGAAAGTTCTACAGTTTATTAATGCTTATCGATTCCGAGGTCATTTGGAAGCAAACCTTGATCCTCTGAATTACTATCGTTGGAAAGTGTCTAGTGTGCCGGAATTAGATTACCGTTATCATGGATTTACGGAACAAGATCTCAACGAAACCTTCAATATTAATCATTATGTCTATCAACGTGACACCATCACCCTCGCAGAATTAAACGATATGCTGAAAGAAACCTATTGTGGTTCTATTGGCTTAGAGTTTATGCACGTGCAGGATATGGAACAAAAAATGTGGCTTCAAAACAAATTAGAAAGTCGCTTAAATCAACCGCTCTTTACCCATCAAGAAAAAATTAATTTTCTTAATGAATTAACCGCAGCAGACGGACTGGAACGTTATCTTGGGGCAAAATTCCCCGGCGCAAAACGTTTTTCCTTAGAGGGGAGCGATGCCTTTATTCCATTGATGAAAGAAATTATTCGTCATGCCGGTAAGCAAGGCGTAAAAGATATTGTGATGGGGATGGCGCACCGTGGGCGTCTGAATATGCTCGTCAATGTATTGGGTAAAAAACCGGAAGATTTGTTTGATGAATTTGCCGGTAAACATTCAGGTGATCGCACAGGTGATGTGAAATATCACCAAGGTTTTTCTTCTGATTTTGCAGTAGAAGATAACTTGGTTCATTTAACCCTGGCTTTCAATCCGTCTCATTTGGAAATTGTCAGCCCAGTGGTGATTGGGGCGGTTCGCTCACGTCAAACCAAGAGAAACGATCTTGAACGGGTCCAAGTATTAGCCGTCACCGTCCATGGTGATTCCGCTGTAGCAGGGCAAGGTGTGGTACAAGAAACCTTAAATATGTCCAATGCACGAGGTTATACCGTAGGCGGCACAATTCGTATTGTAATCAATAACCAAATTGGCTTTACTACCTCAAATCCGAACGACACCCGTTCCACAGAATATTGCACCGATATTGCGAAAATGATCCAAGCACCGATTATCCATGTTAATGGCGATGATCCGGAAGCTGTCGCTTTTACTGCTCGTATGGCGGTGGAATATCGTAACCTATTTAAACGGGATATTTTCATTGATTTAATTTCTTATCGTCGTCATGGACATAATGAAGCCGATGAGCCATTGGCCACTCAGCCGATGATGTATAGCATTATCAAAAAACATCCAACACCACGCAAAGTCTATGCCGATCGCTTAGTGGCAGAGGGTGTGCTCAGTGAAGAACAAACCATTGAAATGATGAATCTTTATCGTGATGCCTTAGATAACGGTGATCGTGTTGTGACAGAATGGCGTGAGATGGATACCGCCAAAATGGATTGGCTGCAATATCTGAATTACGACTGGACATCACCCTATGAAAACGCCTTCCCACAAGAGCGTTTCGTCACGCTTGCTAAACGTGTCTGTGAATACCCGGAAAGTTTACGCGCCCATCCTCGGGTGGAAAAAATTTATCATGATCGAAAAGCGATGTATCAAGGTGAGAAATTATTTGATTGGGGAATGGCTGAAACCATGGCTTATGCCACTTTGCTGGATGAGGGAATTAATGTGCGTCTATCCGGTGAGGATGCCGGACGGGGGACGTTCTTCCATCGTCATGCCGTTGTTCATAACCAAAATGATGGTACAGGCTATGTACCGCTTACCCATTTACACGCCAATCAAGGGCGTTTTGAAGTGTGGGATTCCGTCCTTTCGGAAGAAGCAGTACTGGCTTTTGAATATGGTTATGCGACCACAGATCCAAAAACACTCACTATTTGGGAAGCACAATTTGGCGATTTTGCCAATGGTGCACAAATTGTGATTGACCAATTTATCAGTTCAGGAGAACAAAAATGGGGAAGAATGTGTGGTTTGGTGATGTTGTTACCGCACGGCTATGAAGGACAAGGTCCTGAACATTCTTCCGCACGGTTAGAACGTTATTTACAGCTTTGTGCGGAACAAAATATGCAAGTTTGTATCCCTTCTACCCCGGCACAGGTTTACCATATGTTACGCCGTCAGGCTTTACGTAAAATGCGCCGACCATTAATTGCGATTTCTCCAAAATCTTTACTACGCCATCCTTTAGCGGTATCAACACTTGATGAACTCACTAACGGGGCGTTCCAAACGGTGATTGGTGAAGTGGATGAACTTGATCCGAAAGGGGTTAAACGTGTCGTGTTGTGTTCAGGTAAAGTTTATTATGATTTATTGGAGCAACGTCGTGCTAATCATCAAACCGATGTGGCAATTATTCGAATTGAACAGCTTTATCCTTATCCTCATGAAGATGTGAAAAAAGTCCTTGAACCTTATGCTCACGTGAAAGATTATGTGTGGTGTCAAGAAGAACCGCTCAATCAAGGGGCTTGGTACAGTAGTAAGCATAATTTTGAGAGTTCTATTCCTGATGGAGTGAAACTCAGCTATGCAGGGCGTCCGGCCTCGGCTTCACCGGCAGTCGGGTATATGTCATTACATACAAAACAGCAAAAGCAATTAGTGAATGATGCGCTAACCTTGTAAAGTGCGGTTAAAAATCACAAAGATTTGTCGGGAAAAGTGTATCGCCAGTTTCCCGACAAAAGGCTAAAAATAAAAAGGAAAATCCTATGACAATTGAAATTCTTGTTCCCGATCTCCCAGAGTCCGTTTCCGATGCGACAGTCGCAACGTGGCACAAAAAAGTGGGCGAGGCAGTAAAACGCGATGAAGTATTAGTGGAAATTGAAACGGATAAAGTGGTGTTAGAAGTGCCGGCACTGTCTGATGGTGTACTCGTTGAAATTTTAGAATCGGAGGGAGCGACAGTCGTTAGTAAACAGGTATTAGGGAAACTGTCCACTTCTCAGGCCGGTGATTTTAGTACGGCTACGATAAAAGAAAGTAATGAGCCTACACCGGCGGATCGTAAAAATGCAGCCATTGAAAATAGCCACCATAATGCAATGGATCAAAGTCCGGCAATTCGTCGTTTATTAGCAGAACATGATCTCGATGCCTTACAAATTCAAGGTTCCGGTGTGGGGGGACGGCTCACCCGCGAAGATATTGAACGTGAACTCAGCAAGCGAGAGGCTCAAAAAATGAAAGAGCAAGTTGCAACAGAACAAAACACGATCAGTACTGTGGCATATAGTGCCCGTTCCGAAAAACGTGTACCAATGACACGGCTACGTAAACGTATCGCTGAACGGTTACTGGAAGCCAAAAACAGCACGGCAATGCTCACCACTTTTAATGAGGTGGATATGCAACCAATAATGAATTTGCGTAAAACTTACGGTGAAAAATTTGATAAACAACATGGTGTGCGTTTAGGGTTTATGTCATTTTATATTAAAGCCGTTGTTGAAGCCTTAAAACGTTATCCGGAAGTCAATGCTTCGATTGATGGCGATGATATTGTTTACCATAACTATTTTGATATTAGCATTGCCGTTTCCACACCACGAGGGTTAGTCACTCCCGTGTTGCGTAATTGTGACAAGCTCAGTATGGTAGAAATTGAAAAACAAATTAAAACCCTCGCAGAAAAAGGGCGGGACGGAAAATTAACTGTGGAAGATTTAACCGGCGGTAATTTCACCATTACAAACGGCGGTGTATTCGGCTCATTAATGTCCACGCCAATCATCAACCCACCACAAAGTGCAATTCTTGGTATGCATGCTATTAAAGAACGCCCAATTGCTCTTAATGGAGAAGTGGTGATTCGTCCCATGATGTATTTAGCGCTTTCTTATGATCATCGATTAATTGATGGTAAAGAATCTGTTGGTTTCCTTGTAACCATTAAAGAATTATTAGAAGATCCAACAAGACTACTTTTAGAAATCTAAGTAAAAAGTGCGGTCAATTTTGATCGCACTTTTGTTTTTCTAAAAAAATATGATACTTTCCAGTATGACTCAATCATACGTAAAAATGTAGGTGAAAGAATGAATTTACATGAATATCAAGCAAAACAGCTTTTTAAAGAATATGGATTGCCGGTAAGTGACGGGGTGATTTGTCACTCAGCAGAGGATGCCGTTATGGCGCTTTTTCAGCTTAACGGTGATGTTTGGGCGGCAAAATGTCAAGTCCATGCGGGGGGGAGAGGAAAAGCCGGCGGGGTAAAACTCGTTCATAATGAAGAAGAAGCCCACACCTTTGCAAAAAAATGGTTAGGTAATAGACTGGTGACATTTCAAACGGATAAGCACGGTCAGCCGGTGAACAGCATCTATATTGAAGAAACCTGCGATATTGATAAAGAGCTTTATCTTGGTGCAGTCATTGATCGTTCTTCACAAAAAATTGTTTTTATGGCATCGACTGCCGGTGGGGTGAATATTGAAGATGTGGCACGTGATACTCCAAATTTAATTCACACCGTATCAATTGATCCACTTTTTGACGGAATGCCGTATCAGGGGCGAGAATTAGCGTTTAAATTAGGGCTAAGTGGTGAGCAAAATAAACAATTTACCCATATATTCGTACAACTGACGAAATTATTTGTCGAAAAAGACCTTTCCCTTTTGGAGATAAATCCTCTTGTCATCACAAAACAAGGCAATTTGGTTTGCTTGGATGCGAAAGTCGCCATTGATGATAACGCCTTGTTCCGCCATAAAGATTTATTGGCTTTACGTGATTTAAGCCAAAGTGACTTGCGTGAGGCCGAAGCAGAAAAACATCAGTTAAATTATGTGGCCTTAGAGGGCAATATCGGCTGTATGGTCAATGGGGCAGGATTGGCTATGGGCACAATGGATATTGTTAAACTCTATGGCGGAGAGCCGGCAAATTTCCTTGATGTGGGAGGCGGTGCGACAAAAGAACGGGTTGCTGAAGCTTTCAAAATTATTCTCACTGATGAGGCAGTAAAAGCGATTTTAGTGAATATTTTTGGGGGGATTGTCCGTTGTGATCTCATTGCGGAAGGGGTGATAGCCGCTATTCAAGACGTGGGGGTTGAGGTGCCTGTGGTTGTCCGTTTGGAAGGGACCAATGCAGAATTAGGGCGTAAAATTTTATCGGAAAGCGGCGTGAATTTAATTGCCGCCAATAGTTTACAAGAGGCAGCACAAGCCGTGGTGAATGCAGCGAAAGGAGAAAAGTGATGTCGATATTAATTAATAAAGAAACCAAAGTCATTTGCCAAGGGTTTACCGGTGCACAGGGTACATTTCATTCCGAGCAAGCCATTGCCTATGGCACAAAATTAGTAGGGGGCGTATCACCAAATAAAGGGGGAAGTACCCATTTAGGCTTACCGGTATTTAATACCGTTAGAGAAGCGGTTGAGGCTACCGGTGCGACTGCGACAATGATTTATGTTCCCGCCCCATTTTGTAAAGATGCGATTTTAGAAGCCATTGATGCAGGAATTCAACTGATTGTTTGTATTACCGAAGGTATCCCTACGCTTGATATGTTGACAGTGAAGCAAAAATTGAATGAAACGGGCGTGATAATGATTGGTCCGAATTGCCCGGGGGTAATTACACCGGATGAATGTAAAATAGGGATTATGCCGGGAAATATTCATAAAAAAGGGAAAATTGGCATTGTGTCCCGTTCCGGAACCTTAACTTATGAAGCGGTAAAACAAACCACTGACGAAGGTTTTGGGCAATCTACTTGTGTGGGGATTGGTGGCGATCCGATTCCGGGTTCAAGTTTTATTGATATTTTAAAACGTTTCCAAGATGATCAGGAGACCGAAGCCATTGTAATGATTGGTGAAATCGGTGGTTCTGCCGAAGAAGAGGCGGCTGCTTATATTAAAGCCCATATCACCAAACCAATGGTGGGCTATATTGCAGGTGTCACCGCACCAAAAGGTAAACGTATGGGACACGCCGGGGCCATTATCAGTGGCGGGAAAGGGACGGCTGAGGATAAAATTGCTGCGCTTGAAGGTGCAGGGGTGAAAACAGTACGAAGCTTAGCAGAAATTGGTTCTGCATTAAGAACGTTACTCAGCTAAAAACACATTGAAAAATGACCGCACTTTGATAACGTGTTCAAAGTGCGGTTTTTTTATAACAAGTTTTTATAACGTAACGATAAAAGGTGTATAATCCCGATAATATTTTTAAGGAAAAATTATGAGTCAGTTTTTTTACATTCATCCTGAAAATCCACAAGTGCGTTTAATCAATCAAACAGTAGAAATTTTACGTAAAGGTGGGGTGATAGTCTATCCCACGGATTCCGGCTATGCATTAGGTTGCATACTTGGGGATAAACAGGCGATGGATCGCATTATTGCGATTCGTCAATTACCGGAAGGGCATAATTTTACCTTGGTGTGCCGTGATTTATCCGAGCTTTCTCATTACGCCACAGTGAGTAATGTTGCTTACCGTTTAATCAAAAATAATACACCTGGACGTTATACCTTTATTCTGACCGCAACAAAAGAATTACCACGTCGTTTAATGACATCAAAGCGTAAAACGGTTGGCTTACGGGTGCCGGATAATCAAATCGCTTTAGATTTACTCAGTGCATTGGGGGAGCCTATTCTTTCTTGTTCTCTGATGTTACCCGGCGAAGAATATCTCACTCAATCCGATCCTGAAGAAATTCGGGAACGTTTAGAACACCAAGTAGATTTAATCATTCATGGTGGTTATTTGGGACAAGATCCCACCACGGTGGTAGACTTAACAGAAGATACACCGGTTATTTTGCGTGAAGGAAGCGGTTCTACCGCACCGTTTATTTAACTTATACTAAGACGCTTGTGAAAGCGACAAAGGACATATAATGAAAACCAATCAATCAAGAAAAAATACCCATAAACGTAGTGAAAAACTGCAAGAAAATCGACCGCACTTTGAGCGCAAAGAAAGCAAAAGTGCGGCTATTTTGGGACGAGAATTTTCAGTGAAAGGAAAATCCCCCTCACAAAAAATGCAGCCTAAACTGGAAGGGGAAAAATTACAGAAAGTTTTAGCGCGCGCCGGGCAAGGATCACGCCGTGAAATTGAAGCGATGATTGCAGAAAATCGGGTCAGTGTCGATGGAAAAATGGCTACTTTGGGTGATCGCATTGATGTGCATTCCGGGGTGAAAGTGCGTATTGACGGTCGTGTTATTAATCTTCAGCAGGCACAAAAAGAAATGTGTCGTGTGTTAATGTATTACAAACCGGAAGGGGAGCTTTGTACCCGGAGTGATCCCGAAGGACGTGCAACAGTATTTGATCGTTTACCACGCTTAAATGGTGCTCGTTGGATTGCAGTGGGGCGCTTGGATATTAATACCTCCGGATTATTATTATTTACCACCGATGGTGAATTGGCAAACCGCCTTATGCACCCAAGCCGTGAAGTAGAGCGTGAATATTCCGTGCGGGTGTTCGGACAAGTGGATGACGTGATGTTGGCTCGTTTACGCAAAGGCGTTCAGCTTGAAGACGGCCCGGCAAATTTTAAGGAAATTAAATTTACCGGTGGGGTCGGTATGAATCAATGGTATGATGTGACCTTAACAGAAGGACGTAATCGTGAAGTACGCCGTCTGTGGGAATCACAAGGTATTCAAGTCAGCCGTTTAATCCGTATTCGTTATGGCAATATTCAATTGATGAAAGGTTTGCCACGGGGCGGATGGGAAGAAATGGATCTTGAGAAAGTGAACTATCTGAGAGGATTAGTGGGGCTACCTCCGGAAACAGAAAGCAAACTTGATGTAACCAAACCTCGCCGTCGACCGAAATCTGGACAAATTCGTAAAGCGGTAAAACGTTATACTGAATTAGGAAAACGTTATAAAAAATAGGTGCCTGCGATGAAAATGCAACAACTTCGCTATATTGTGGAAATAGTGAATCAAAATTTGAATGTCACAGAGGCGGCAAATGCGCTTTATACCTCACAACCGGGTATCAGCAAACAAGTGCGTTTGTTGGAAGATGAATTAGGTTTAGAAATTTTTGAGCGCAATGGAAAGCATATCAAATCAATTACGCCAGCCGGGAAAAAAATTATTTCTATTGCCCGAGAATTGTTAGTCAAAGCGGAAAGTATTAAATCTGTCGCGAATGAATATACCCGCCCGGATCACGGTGTATTGCGTATTGCGACCACAAATACGCAAGCTCGCTATATGTTACCTTCGGTGGTTGAACGCTTCTCTAAACAATATCCCGAGGTGAGCTTGCATATTCATCAAGGCTCACCAACACAAATTCATGATGCGCTTATGTCCGGTGAAGTGGATTTGGCGATTACTACAGAAGCCCCATACTTATTTGATGATCTTATTCAATTGCCGTGCTACTTATGGAATCGTTCTGCCATCGTAAAATCCGATCACCCTTTAGCAAAAGTGAAAAACCTCACGATAGAGGAACTCGGGCGATATCCACTAGTCACCTATACTTTTGGCTTTACCGGGGGATCGGATTTAGACTATGCTTTCAATGCCGCCGGCATTTTGCCGAATATCGTTTTTACCGCCACCGATGCCGATGTCATAAAAACCTATGTGCGTTTAGGGCTGGGCGTAGGGATTATGGCAAGTATGGCGCATACCGAACTTGATAGTGATCTCGTTGCCATTGATGCTAGCCATTTATTCCGTTCCAGTATGACGCAAATCGCCTTTAAACAAAGTACCTTTTTGCGTAACTATATGTATGATTTTATCGAATATTTCTCACCACACCTTACCCGTCCAATGGTGGAAAAAGCCGAGCGATTACGTGATAACAATGCAGTGAAAAAATTGTTTGATAATGTGGAATTGGACGTGAGGTAGAATTATTTTTTCTATATTGAATAAGTAGTTTAGAATTATTTTCAAACTACTTTTTTTCTCGCAAAAATAATGTAATTATAAAGAATATTAAATTGAGAATGGCTAATATTGAGAGTTTATCCATTTCATTTTCTATAGATAACAAAATAGCTTTTTTCAAATTATATTCCTCTAAAGAATATTTTATAAATAACTGATTTCCTATCAAATATAGGAAATTTATAGCAATCAATATTAGGCAGATTATAACTCTTATCATTCTATGACTATTCTCTTATGATTGATTTCATTATATCAGTGTAATTTTCAACATTATTTTTCATTTTAGCTTTTACATCTAGTTGAATAAATAATCCATGAGGTGATACTGGATCAAGCTCAAAATCCCAGAAAATATTACTACCAGAATCTTCTAAAACATTAATAGTCATTGTGGTACAGTTTCTTACAAGTAAATTGTAGTCATTTATAACTTTTCCATATGTTTTTATTCTATTTTCCTTATCTTCCCGATCCGGTCTTTCATCACTACTAAACCATAACTTATCTGATACCTCGAGTATTTTTTGTGGGTTGACATCATTAATTTTATAAACCATACTTGGGGCATTATTTTTTGGATATAGTTTTTCCTTTATATAAGTTTTAGCTAAACTACCTACATATTTAATTAGAACACCTTCACCAGTAAATCCCCACATCTCCACATCATCATATCGACCATATGTATATACTGTTATATTTCTTCCTTGATGGATAGACCAAAATACATGGCCTAATCTTTCTAGTTCAATCCATACATAAACACCATCAGGGATTTTTCTTGTAATCTTCACTTTAATTGGTATAGCATCTTTACTAAAATACCCGGTAGAAATTTCTTTTTTATTAAACATCTACTATCTCCATAAGATTAATTTTATTATCATAAATATGCAATCTGATTTCAGCATTAATTGATTCTTCAAAATGGAAGTTTGATAATATGAAAAATCATACAAATTAATATTTTAAAAATTAATCAAAGTTCCAAGAAAATTTCAACCGCACTTTTTATTAAAATAAATTTTGATATTTCACCAATTCTTCCCGTGTGATGGCAAATACCCCTACACCGCCATTTTTAAGCTCAAGCCATTTGAATGGCACATCAGGGTATTGTTCGATCAGACTGACCATACTGTTTCCCACCTCACAAACCAATACACCGTTTTCCGTTAAATAATCCGGTGCTTGTTTTAAAATTTGTTTGGTAATGTCCAAACCATCTTTCCCTGAACCCAAGGCGAGCTCTGGTTCAAAATGAAACTCTTCCGGCATATCGGTAAGATCTTCTTCATCCACATAAGGGGGATTGGTTACGATAAGATCGTATTTCTGCCCTGCAATATTCTCAAATAAGTTTGATTGAATCGGGAAAACTCGATGTTCCATTTGATGGCGGGCAATATTGATTTCTGCCACATTGAGCGCATCAACAGATAAATCCACCGCATCCACTTCCGCATCAGGGAATGCATACGCGCAGGCAATGGCAATACAACCACTGCCTGTGCAAAGATCAAGAATATGCTGTGGAGTTTGTTTTACTATGCCTTCAAAACACTCTTGAATGAGCGCACTAATCGGAGAACGTGGAATAATCGTACGTTCATCCACATAAAATTCATGACCGCAAAACCAGGCACTGTTTGTGAGATAAGCCACAGGGACACGCTGTTCGATACGGGTTAAAACCGACTGAATGAGACTTTCTTTTTCTGACGGGGTCAAACGACTCGGGAATAATTCGGTGGGAAAATCAATCGGCAATTGTAAACCGGCAAGCACCAGTTGAAGGCTTTCATCCCAGGCATTATCGTAGCCATGTCCATAGTAAATATCAGAACGGTTGAATACACTATATGTCCAACGGAGAAAATCTTGAATGGTATGGAGTTCATGGGCAACATTATCTTCTAAAATTGTTGCCACCAATTCTTGATTGTATGTGGTTTCCATCGTCTTTTCCTTATAAAAAATTTGCCTAGTTATACCACAAGGTGTGGAGGATAACTATGATATGATACGCCAAATTTGAAATGAGTAAGAAAAATGCAAGAAGAATTTGAGTTATTTCGTGCTGAAACGAAAGGGATTAAACCCATTAAACAGGATACTATTATTGCACCACGCCAAAAGAGTGGTCAAAAAAAGTCTTATTTGCGTGATATCCGTGAAAAAGAGGATACCTTATTTTATTTTTCCGATGAATATGAACCATTGCTTAATGAAAATGATGGCATCATAAAATACCTTCGTGAGGGGGAGGATTCTCATTTGTTAAAGCAATTACGTCGTGGGGATTTTTCTCCTGAACTCTTTTTAGATTTGCACGGTTTAACTCGTGAACAAGCCAAAATGGAACTTGCTGCTTTATTGCTTGCCTGTGAGAGTGAACGGGTGGATTGCGCCAGCATTATGACCGGCTACGGCTCCTTTACTTTAAAAAAACAAATTCCCCGTTGGTTGGTTCAACACCCCAAAGTGCGTGCATTGCATCAAGCCCCAAGAGAATGGGGCGGCGATGCGGCAATTTTGATTTTAGTCGAGGTGTGATCTTTCTTTTTTATGAAGAACAAATAAAAAGAGCGGTCAATTTTAATTGTGTTTTCGGAATGATGGAGAAATACCCAACATCAAGCGTTTCAAAATAGGGAAAAACTGAGTGTGTCCGCTTAAACATTAATTTTATAATAGACACACTGAGTTTATTCCTCCTACAAATAACCCTAAATCAAAGCTCAGAGCAGAGCCCTAAACTTGTTAAAAATTCAATAAATGCCCGTACTTTTGCCGGTAAATGTCGGCGATTTGGATAGACCACGTGAATCTCTAATTCTTGTTGTTTGTATTCCGGTAAAATCTCCACTAATTCCCCTGTTTTAAAGGCAGCATCTAAAATAAAACGGGGTAAATTCACAATGCCAAGCCCTGCTTTTGCCATATCTAAAAGGGCTAGCCCATTATTGCTCACAACTTTTGATTTAATTTTAAAACGCTGGGTTTGGTTGAGTCGTGCACCTTGCCAATTTACTTGATTTAATGTGCTTTTATAAAGTAATCCTTCATGCTGTTCTAGGTCATTCGGGGAACTTGGTATACCGAATCGCTCAAGATAACGGGGAGAGGCAGCAAAGTGAATGCTAGAAGTGCTGATCTTACGAGCCACTAAAGAACTATCTTGCATATAGCCAATGCGTAAAGCAAGATCATAACCCTCAGCAAGTAAATCGATTTTTTTATCGTTAAATTCCACCTCAACATGTAAATTAGGGTGGGCCGCAATAAACATCGGAAGGTTAGGGGAGATGAATAATAACCCAAAATCTCGAGGAACAGAAATCAACAGGTTACCTTGTAGGGTTGTTGTCATATTGCTGATACTTGCATCGGCCTCGTCTAAATCTTGTAAGATACCTTGACAGCGTTGGTAATACATCATACCGGCTTCTGTGGGCATAATCTTTCTTGTAGTACGTTGTAACAAACGGGTTTTAAGGTGTTCTTCTAATTGAGAAAGCAATTTGCTTGCCATCGCAACAGACATATTTTGCTGTGTTGCCGCTTGTGTAAAACTTTGCGTTTCGACAATCTTACAAAAAATAGAAATCGCATTGAGCTTGTCCATTTATGTCCCTTTTTTCAAAAAAAACTTGATTTTGCTAGCGTAAGTTTGCACTATACCGCCATTTTTACAAAATGCTAGCAAAATTAGGTAATCAAATGAGTAAATCTTTGGTGATTGTCGAGTCACCGGCAAAAGCGAAAACCATTAATAAATATCTGGGCAATCAATATGTGGTGAAATCCAGCGTAGGGCATATTCGTGACTTACCCACCGTGGGGACAAGCACCGGTGAAAAAGCCAAACCCATCTCAACCAAAGGGATGAGTGCGGACGAAAAAGCAAAGGTGAAAGCAGAGAAAGAACGTAATGCGCTGGTAAAACGAATGGGGATTGATCCTTATCATGATTGGAAAGCAAACTATCAAATTTTGCCGGGGAAAGAAAAAGTTGTCGCTGAATTAAAAAATCTCGCCAAAAAAGCCGATCATATTTATCTTGCTACCGATTTGGATAGAGAAGGGGAGGCTATTGCTTGGCATTTACGAGAAGTGATTGGGGGTGATGATGAACGTTTTAGTCGTGTGGTGTTTAATGAAATTACCAAAAATGCGATAAAACAAGCCTTCGAGAAACCGGAACATTTGAATATGGATCGTGTCAATGCGCAGCAAACACGCCGATTTTTAGATCGGGTTGTGGGCTTTATGGTTTCACCACTTTTATGGAAAAAAGTCGCCCGGGGTTTATCTGCCGGACGTGTACAATCTGTAGCGGTTAAACTCTTGGTCGAACGTGAACGGGAAATTAAAGCATTCCAACCGGAAGAATATTGGGAAGTTGCTGTTCTCACTCAAACTCAAGGCAAAAAAAATATCCGTTTAGAGGTAACGGATTATCAAGGCAAGAAATTTGATCCTAAAAATCAGAAAGCGGCACAAAGTGCGGTCGATTTTCTCAGTGTTTCAGATTACGTTGTCACAGATTTAGATACCAAACCCACCAGTTCACGCCCTCGTGCACCTTTTATTACTTCAACATTGCAACAAACGGCGAGTACCCGTTTGAGTTTTGGTGTGAAAAAAACCATGATGCTGGCTCAACGTCTTTATGAGGCGGGGTATATCACCTATATGCGTACTGACTCGACAAATTTAAGTCAAGATGCGCTCAATATGGCTCGTCACTATATTGAACATCGTTTTGGTGCACAATATTTACCGGCAAAACCGAATTTTTATTCAAGCAAAGAAAATGCCCAAGAAGCCCACGAAGCGATTCGCCCATCAGATGTGAACATACTCCCTGAACAGTTAGAAGGAATGGATAAAGATGCCGTGCGTCTTTATGATTTGATTTGGCGTCAATTCTTAGCCTGCCAAATGCCACCGGCACAATATGATAGCAGCACCCTGACTGTCACCGCCAGTGATTATACATTAAAAGCAAAAGGGCGAATTTTACGTTTCGATGGTTGGACGAAAGTCTTACCACAAATCGGAAAAAATCCTGAAGATCAAGAATTGCCAGAAGTCAATGTTGCTGAAAAATTGGCATTAAAAGAAGTACAGCCTACCCAGCATTTCACTAAGCCGCCGGCTCGTTTTACTGAGGCTGCTTTAGTCAAAGAACTAGAAAAGCGGGGAATTGGTCGTCCTTCCACTTATGCGGCAATTATTTCCACCATTCAAGAACGTGGCTATGTGAGAACAGAAAATCGCCGTTTTTATGCTGAAAAAATGGGCGAAATCGTTACCGATAGGCTTAATGAATCCTTTGGTGATTTGATGAATTATGATTTCACAGCCAATATGGAAAATGTGCTGGATCAAATCGCTTCAGGTTCGGCAAATTGGAAAACGGAATTAAATCAGTTTTTCAAAGATTTTTCCAATCAATTATCAAAAGCGGAATTAGATGAACTTGAAGGCGGTATGCGTCCGAATAGTTTGGTGGAAACGGATATTAAATGCCCGACCTGTGGTAGAAATATGGCGATTCGTACGGCCAGCACCGGGGTATTTTTAGGTTGTACCGGCTATGCTTTACCGCCTAAAGAACGTTGCAAAACCACGATTAATTTAATTCCTGAAGCGGAATTACTCAACGTATTGGATGAATCTTCCGAAACAAAAGCGTTGATGGAACGTAAACGTTGTCCAAAATGTGGTACCGCAATGGACAGCTATGTTATTGATGCAAATCGTAAAATTCATATTTGTGGTAACAATCCAAATTGCGATGGCTATTTGATTGAAGAGGGCTCTTTTAAGATTAAAGGCTATGACGGGCCAATTGTTGAATGTGACAAATGCGGTGCGGATATGCACTTGAAATTAGGTCGTTTCGGCAAATATATGGCTTGTACAAAATGTGATAATACACGCAAAATTTTGAAAAATGGTGAAGTGGCGCCACCAAAAGAAGAACCGGTACATTTCCCTGAATTAAAATGCGAAAAATCGGATGCTTATTTTGTGTTGCGTGACGGTGCAAGTGGGGTGTTTATGTCTGCCCATAATTTCCCTAAATCACGGGAAACCCGACCTACAAAAGTGGCAGAGCTTGCTTTGTATCGGGAACGTTTACCGGAAAAATTAGCCTATCTTGCTGATGCACCGCTAAAAGATCCTGAAGGAAATGAAGCGATTATTCGTTTTAGCCGTAAAGAGAAAAAACAATATGTGACTTCAGAAAAAAACGGTAAAGCCACAAAGTGGATTGTTGATTTTATTGACGGAAAATGGATTGAGAGAAAAAAATAGACGGTAAAACGTAAGATTAATTTGATCTGCACCTCAAAGGTTGAGCTAAATGCTAGCTGACGTAGGTGCAGTTTTTTTATAACGAAGACATCACTACTGTTTTAATATTGTCCTCCTAGCCCTTTCCCATTAAAATATCGTGCAATTTTTTTCTAACGAATGAGTAATACAATGAAAAATTTTGCAAAATATGGTCTGATTGATTTGCACCTTCACCTAGACGGCTCACTTTCCCCTGAATGGATGGTTGAATGGGCAGAAAAACAGAATATCGACTTACCCGCCCAAAATATTGAACAACTTCTTTCTTTGATTTCAGTTCCGCAAGATTGCGCCGATCTTAATCAATATCTCAGTTGCTTTGCGATTCCCGTTTCTTTACTGCAAAGCCCGGAAGCCATCCGCTCTGCGGTATCTGATTTATTAAAACGCCTAGATCAACAAGGGTTAGCTTATGTTGAAATTCGTTTTGCCCCACAACTTCACACACAAAAAGGTTTAACACAATCACAGGTGGTGGAAGCCGCCCTAGTGGGTTTACAAGAAGGATTAACAGGAAGCCGATTATTTAAAGCTAATTTAATCCTTTGTTGTTTGCGTGGCATTGGTTCGCAAGAAGGGAATTTAGAAACCGTACGAATGGCGAAGAAATACCTTTCAAGTGGAAAAGCAGGCGTGGTAGCCGTGGATTTAGCCGGTCCTGAAGCCGGTTATCCGACAATGAATTTTGCCAAAGAATTTGAACTTGCCAAATCGCTCGGTGTGCCTTTCACCATTCACGCCGGTGAAGCGGCAGGAGCGGAGAATGTTCAACAGGCGATTGACCTTGGTGCAAGCCGTATCGGACACGGCATTCGTGCGGCGGAATCAGAATCCGTTATGCAATCTTTAGCCCACCGCCATATTGCTGTAGAAATGTGCCCTTGCAGTAATTTACAAACTAAGGCTATCAACCATTTAAACAGTTATCCCCTTAGAACATTCCTAGCTAAAGGGATTCTTGCCACCTTAAACACCGACAATATGACTGTTTCTCAAACCAACATTCAGCAAGAATTTGATTTATTGGCACGAGAATACCAACTAAATGAAAACGAAGCTCAACAGTTGCTTGAAAATGCCATCCGTGCCGCTTTTCTCAGTGATGAAGAAAAGCGTAAGTTGGAAAGACATATTGAAAAACGGATAAATTACTCGGAAAAGGGGGAATAATGGCTCAATCAGGCTATTTACAATCAAATTTAGAAATCCTACGTTTTATTCCTAAAACCGGGGCGATTACGGCAGCTGAAGTACAGAAAAAATTGAAAGACCTTGGGATTAAACGTGATATTCGTACAATTCAACGGCAAATGCAAAAACTTTGTGAGCAGTTTGATATTGAATGTGATATGCGTGATCGTCCTTATGGTTATCGTTGGAAACCAAATGCCAAGGGATTGGATTTGCCTATTTTAAATGAGCAACAATCCCTCGTACTGATGCTTGCCAAACAATATCTGAAAGGTATTTTGCCCGCAGGAATTATGAGTTCTATGGACGGTTTTTTTCAACAAGCCGAATATAATTTGGTGTACGACAATAATAAAAAATCAGGGGCGGAATGGCTTGATAAAGTTGCCATTGCCCCGACCGCTCAACCGCTTTTACCGGCACAAATTGATCCGCAAATTTTTAATGAAATTAGTACCGCACTTTACCATAACCGCCTACTAAAAGTGCATTATCGTAATCAATCAAGTATAGAACATCAGGCTGAAGTCAAGCCGCTTGCCCTTGTACAACAAGATCCGGCTTATTATTTAGTGGTGCAATATGAAAACGATAAAATTAAACATCTTGCCTTGCACCGTTTTATCACCGCCAACGCCACCACTTTTACTTTTGAACGCCCGGTGTTTAACTTAAAGA
Organism: Rodentibacter rarus; assembly: GCF_001998965.1. Lineage (GTDB taxonomy): Bacteria > Pseudomonadota > Gammaproteobacteria > Enterobacterales > Pasteurellaceae > Rodentibacter > Rodentibacter rarus. The sequence goes on along the minus strand of NZ_MLHJ01000070.1, from coordinate 17,722 downwards.
ATTATCTTGCCGAACAACATTTTGGCTTTGGTAACGGCAAAAAAATTCGTTTTACTTTCCGAATTGCAAAATGGGCGGGGTTCCATTTAACCGAAACACCGTTATCCACCGACCAAACGATGATTGACGAGGGGGAAACTTACCTCATACAAGCGACTGTGGTTGAAAGCGAAATGCTAAATTGGTGGATGGCGAAATTTGGCGAAGAAATAGAAGAAATTAGCCGGGAAAGCGTTTAGCACGACACAAATTGTCGCATTGGTGGTTAACATTTTATTTGAACGATTGTTTCTTGTTTATTCAAGAACTGTTCTAGATTTTTTTTTAAATTTAAAAAAATCTATTGAAAAACCGTTTTTTTTTTTTAGTATTGGTAAGTTTTAGAAAAATATTAAGCGATATTTAGCTTAATTATTATATTCTAAATTCAAGAGTAAATGTTATGCATCCTGTCATTGAATTTTATTTAGAAAAACGTAATAGCCAACATCATTTGTCATTACAAGATATGTGGAATATGCCGCCTAAATTATTAGGCGATGCCTATTTTTTTATACCTTGGCTATATCCTGTTATTGAAAGTTCAAAATGGAATAAATCTATTCCTGTATTCACACAAGAAGAACAACAGTTTTTTAATAATCATCCTGACATCCAAAGAAAATATCTTCATTCTATTGATTTTATTCTTGATTATTTTTGTTTATATAGAGAAGGCGATAGGGTTTTTGCAAAACCGGAATTAGCAGAGAGAAAAGTGTGGCTTCGTAATATAGGGCATGAAAGCAAAAAAATATCTCGAATTATTAGAAGTTTACATTATTGCGGACACCTTGGGTTAGCTAAAAATCTACAACAATTAGCAATAAAATTGGGCTCAGAAAAAGGCGTTATTCAGCCTGAAACATTGGCTATCTGGGAAAATATTCTAAACTAAAAATAGGAGAAATATTTCATTATGAATGAAATTATCAATAACTTGCTTTCAATCAAGCAAAAACTGGATGAGTTTGAAAGTGAACGGAGAAAAACGGAACTTTATAACTCAAATCGTTTTAACCCTTTTCAATTTATGCGAACCGATGAAATAGGGCTATCAAAGATTCTTGCGTTTTTGTTAGATCCAAAAGAAATACATGGACAGGGTGATTTATTTTTAAACAGTTTTCTAAAATTTATTGGGAAACATAACTTTTTAGCTTATAACAGCACTAAAGTAAGCGTAGAAAAACCAACAAGAGAAAATCGCCGCCATGATATTTTTATTGAAGGTTTTCTTGATAATAAACGACGTTGGATAGTATCCATTGAAAATAAACTGAGATTTGCTTCCGATCAAGAAGAACAACTTAAAGATTATCGTATTGATATAGAAAGATACAAAGGTGCAGACTATTGCTTAATTTATCTTCCTGTTTTTAAACATAATCCTTCAGAAAGTTCTATTTCGGAAAGTGAGTGGGAGGAATTAATTAATCATCAGAATGCAATACTATTATCTGCTGAAGATTTGATTAAATGGCTAGATAATACATTAATTGTTGCACCGGCAGTTAGACAATTTTGTTATGATTTTAAAAAGTTCTTAAAGGAGGAACTTATGGGAAATACTGAAAGAGCTAATGATTTAGTTAATTATTTACTAGAAAAAGAAAATAATGAGGCCTTATATTCAGCATTGAATATACTTGATTCCTATGAACAGCTATATGAAAATTTAGCTGGTACGTTAGTTAATCAGTTACAAGAAAGATTTGAAAAAAATTATAAAGCATTAAATAATTATGGTTGGAAGTGTAATTTTAATGGATATGCTACGGAGAAAGAAGCGGGTATTTTTCTTGATCAAGAGAATATTTATTGGGGAGTTGGCATTGAATTTTCAGAGAGAAACTTTAGAAATGGGTACTATGGAATTTATTGTCATAAGGAAAAATATGGAGAATTACATAAATTATTGCAAGATATTTTTGATGAGGAAGAGATAAAAGCTGATTTCAAGTCGAGTAAATGGTGGGCTATGTGGAAATGGCTAGAAGGAAATTTATTAAACTGGGATGCTGAAGTTTTAAGTAAAATTCCAAGCGGTGAACTAGCCGATCAAATTTTTGAATTATGGAAACCTTTATTAGATGTAATCACAGAAAATTTAGATAAAATAAAGGAATTAGAGATTAAAAAACTATAACGACACCAAATGTCGCATTAACCCCTAAAATACCTTTTGTCACAAGACAAAAGGTATTTTTTATAGGAGCGATAAAATGACAGCAGCGAAAAAAGAATACAAATTAAACCCACCAACCGTATCACTTTATACCGAAAAAATGATGCTAAAAGTATTGTTTGAGCATAAAGGGCTGGAAACGCTTTTTGAGGAATCTCGCTGGAAAAGTGATGAAGTGGCGCGAGCATTGGGGCTGCCGAATAAATTGGAAAAAGAAGAAAATCTACCTGAAATTGTCGTGCAATTACTTAAACCTCGTTATAAAACATTGCAAAAAATGACCGCACTTTCCGATGAAAATTGGCAACAAGCAGAGGAAAATTTGTTGCAGTTAGCACAACTTTTATCGCTGAATGAAGCGGAAGTAGGAATTTTGCGCTTATCATTACATTTAAAACTCGAAAAGGATTTTGAGGAGGTCTTTAATTATTTCTCACCGAAAAGTCTTACTCAGGCAGTGGATTTTTTAGCGAAATTATTAGTATTTCCTCGTAATATTCTTCGCCCTGTATTGAAAAAGAACGGAAAATTATTTCAATATGGTTTATTACACCGTAATTATCGCTCAACCGATATTGATGAATATATTGAATGGGGGGAAACCTTAGATCCTGATGAATTTTTGTTTTTTCCCTTAGATGAAGAAAAATTATTGAAAAATAGTGTGATACTGAGCGAGTCGCCAAAGTTGTCTTTGACACAATTTCAACATATTGAAGATAAGCACATCATGATGCGAAATTATCTTCAACAAGCGATTGAGAAAAAGCAAAAAGGCGTGAATTTTCTTATTTATGGTGCGCCGGGAACGGGAAAAACGGAACTGGCAAATTTATTAGCTACATCGTTAAATTTAACGGCTTATAACATCGCTTATATGGATGAAGATGGCGATGTGATTTTTGCTGAAGATCGTCTTAATCATTGCCGTTTATCGCAAACTTTATTGGAACGAAGCCAAAATAACTTACTTATTTTTGATGAAATAGAAGATGTATTTGCCGGTTCATTTTTTGAGCGGTCTGTTGCTCAGAAAAATAAAGCATGGCTAAATCAATTGTTAGAAAATAATGCGGTACCGATGATCTGGCTTTCTAATTCCGTTTATGGCATTGACGAGGCTTTTTTACGCCGTTTTGATTTTATTTTGGAAATGCCGGATTTGCCAATAAAAAATAAAGCGGAGTTGATTCGTTCATTAGCGGGGGACAAATTATCGGAAGGCTATATTCAACATTTCGCTAAAGAGCGGTCATTAACGCCGGCGATTTTAGATCGTGCAATTAAAGTTGCCGGGCAAGTCGATTTACAAAATAAAACCTTTGCCGAGGTGTTATTGAATTTATTTAATCAGACCTTGCAGTCACAGAGAAAAGCCAAAATTCAACCCCTTATTGAGGGGAAAATGGCGTATGACTTGGATTGGGTATCGTGCCAAACGAATATTCGACAGGTCAGTGAAGGATTAAAGCGTAATAAAAAAGGACGAATTTGTTGCTATGGTCCTCCGGGCACTGGCAAAACGGCTTGGGCGGGTTGGCTTGCCGAGCAGTTGGAGATGCCTGTATTGCTCAGACAAGGATCGGATTTACTTGATCCTTATGTGGGAGGGACAGAGCAAAAAATTGCGCAGGCTTTTGATCAAGCCAAAAGCGATAATTGTGTTTTGGTATTTGATGAAGTGGATAGCTTTTTGTTTTCCCGTGACGGGGCGCAAAGAAGTTGGGAGCGTTCACAAGTTAATGAAATGCTCACTCAAATTGAGCGATTCGAGGGTTTATTGGTGGTTTCGACCAATTTAATGGATTCACTCGATCCGGCTGCCTTGCGACGTTTCGATCTCAAATTGAAATTTGATTATCTTACCCCAACGCAACGACAGAATTTTGCAAAACATCAGGCTCGGCAGTTAGGGCTAGGGGAATTGAACGAAGAGGCGTTATATTTTATTGAAGGACTGGGATTACTCACTCCGGGCGATTTTGCTGCGGTATCTCGCCGTCATCAATTCGCCCCTTTTGAAGAGATAAGAATGTGGCTTAATGCGTTACAGGATGAATGCCATCTTAAACCGGATTTTACTCAATCGAAAAAAATCGGATTTTAAACTTTTTATCCTAATTCAAAGCCTATGAAATGAGTAAATTGGCTTTAACCATTAAAGTTTATCGTGGTAATAAAAATGGAGAAAAATATGAATAAACCAATTTGTGTTGTTTTAACCGGTGCCGGTATCAGTGCCGAAAGTGGCATTCCGACTTTTCGCGCGGAAGATGGTTTGTGGGCTGGGTATAACATTGAAGAAGTTTGCACGCCCGAAGCCTTGAAAAAGAACCGGGCTAAGGTGTTGGAATTTTATAATGAACGCCGTCGTAATGCTCAAGCGGCTCAACCGAATGCGGCTCATCTCGCTTTAGTAGAGCTTGAAAAGGCTTATGATGTGCAGATCATCACTCAAAATGTAGATGATTTGCACGAACGTGCAGGCAGCCAAAATGTATTGCATTTGCACGGTGAGCTGAACAAAGCGAGAAGTAGCTTTAATACGGATTACGTCGTTCCTTGCTTGGGCGATCAGCATATTGACGATAAAGATAACCACGGTCATCCAATGCGTCCGCATATTGTTTTCTTTGGGGAAAATGTACCCATGTTAGATCAGGCGGTCAAGTTAGTAAAAAAAGCGGATATCGTGATCGTGATTGGTACATCGTTACAGGTTTATCCCACCAATGGTTTAGTCAATGAAGCCCCTTATGGTGCAGCAATTTATCTTGTTGACCCGAATCCTAACACCGGTTTTATTCGCAAGCACGTTGTTGCAGTGAAAGAAAAGGCCGGCGAAGGTGTGCCGAAAATTGTGAAAGTCTTGCTAAATAAGGCTGCTCGATCTAGTAACTAAGTGCGGTCAAAAATTCGATAGATTTTAAATAGCAGCAATTTTCTGCTGCTATTTTTTTATCTCAAAAACATATTTTTGATTGTTTTTTATTCAATTAAATTAGTTTTTGTATGTTTTTTATCCGATTAAAACAATTTTTTACTTTTTAAAAGGATTTAAAGCCTATGAGAGAGCATAGAGCAGGAGGAAAAAATATGAATAAAGATCCCCTTTTAAACGATGTAAAACAATTTATTTTAGAGCGCCAATTTGTTTCAGTTTCAGCGATACAACGCCGATTTCAAATAGGCTTTATGCGGGCAGAAAGAATATTGGATCAACTTGAAAAAGATCGGTTTGTTTCTAAAAAAGATAAAAATTTTAGACGGAAAATTGTAGAGGAAAAATATGAGAAAAAAGTGAGATTTGCTCTTGGTTGGGCAGAGTTTTTTGATAAAGAAAATGAGGTGAAAAAATGACTGATCAACGTTTAATTCAAGAATGGCGGGATGTATGGGAGAAATCGAATGAAAAATTTAAGTCAGTATTATATATCAATCTCACTACGGATATAGGAGAAAAGAGTAACTCTTATCTCTATTATTATCGTAGATTTCAAAGGAAAAATCCTAATATTCTAAGAGAGTTTGATTATTTAGAAAAATTAATGTCTTTAAAGTCAATATCATTATTAGATATAGATGATGTAGGCTTTAATTGTTTACCTGAATGTTGGAAAATATTATTACAACAGTTAGAAAAATTAAATATTTGTGGGTGGATGTATAACTTAAAAAACTTACCTTTTGAACATTTAACAAATTTAAAACGATTAAGTATTCCTGATGAAAGGTTAGATAATATTAATGAGCTAGAAAATTTAACTAATTTGGAAGAACTAGAAATTGGCTATATTAATTTTGATATTCAAAAATTAACCGGTTTAATAAAGTTAAAAGCTAATCATATTCGTGCTGAGCATTTTGAAATGCTTAATAAAATGGAAAATTTAAAAAGCCTAAGTTTATATGAAGTCACACATGGAAAGAATAAAGAGACTGTTAAAGCATTAAGTAAGGCTATTGGTGAAATGACACAACTGGAAGAATTAAACTTGGAAGGTTGTTATAACATTAATCTAAACTGTTTGCGAAAACTTAAAAATTTAAAATCATTAAATATTAGTAGAGTATATGAAAATAAACTCAAACCTATTATTGCACTTGCAAACTCGTTAGAAAAATTAGATTTGAGTTATAATGATTTTGTTGATCTCCATCTTTTAAGCCATTTTAAAAAACTGAAATGGCTTAAGATCAGATGTTCTATAAGAAAAGAAAGGGTATTAGATCTTAAATTTCTACGCTCACTAAAAGAGTTGGAATATTTTGAATATTCTTCAATGAATAAACTTTTAGGTGAAGAAGAAAAGTGGGTAAAAAATTTTAGCTGTATCCGTTTTTGCCAAAATTTGAAAAAACTTTATTGTGAGAGTGCCGGTGTAAGAAATATTAAATCGTTGAAATATTGTAAGAAATTAGAGTGTTTAATTATGGATAATAATCACTTAAATCATATTTCAGATTTAAAACATTTGAATAATTTAAGAGAGGTGAGTCTATCAAAATGCAATCTTTATCATATTGAGTCATTAAGAAATAAATCTAATCTGACATTATTAGATATTTCTGATAATTTTATTACAGATATTTCTCCTCTTGAACATTCAAAAAAATTAAAAAATTTAATAGTAGACCAAAGGGAAAAGGCAAAAATTAGCGATATTTCCGTACTGGAAGATAAGATACAGCTTGAAGAGTTGGACTTGGCTAGTAATAACATTAGTGATATTTCACCACTAAGAAAATTAATCAATTTAATTCTACTAGATATTAGTGATAATCCTATTAATAAAAATCAATTGAATTATTTATCTAACTTTAAGAAATTAGATTATCTTGGTATAGATTCTTTAAATCTCAAAGAGATAAAATTTATTTCTAAGTTAATAAATATTGAAGAGCTAAATTTGGCTGGGAATCGAATTGAAGATTACACCCCATTATTACCATTAAAAAAATTGTATTACTTAGATATTGAATATAGTAATGTTAAAGATTGTACCATTTTTACTAAACAAAACTTCCCTGAATTAGATTTTGACTTTTTAGAAAATTAAGGTGCGAAAATGAAAAATGATTTGAATTACGCCGTAGAATTGATTAAAAAAGCAGATGGTATTTTGATTACTGCCGGAGCGGGAATGAGTGTCGATTCAGGGTTGCCGGATTTTCGCAGTGTAGGCGGGTTTTGGAATGCTTATCCGGCATTTCGTGAGTATCGCATTGACTTTGAAGATATTGCTACGCCGTTTGCTTATCAGCGAAATCCGGAACTCGCTTATTGGTTTTATGTGCATCGCCTCGTTCAATACCGTAATGCTGTCCCGCACGACGGATACCAAATTTTAAAACGTTGGGCGGCAAATAAACGCCACGGTTATTTTGTTTTTACCAGTAATGTGGATGGGCATTTTCAAAAGGCTGGTTTTGATGAAAGTCGGGTTTATGAAGTTCACGGCACATTGGAGCGCCAGCAATATATTGAAAATTGTCGAGATTTAAGTTGGTCGGCAGTTGATTTTAAACCGGAAGTTGATAATGAAAAACTACGTTTAATCAGTGAAAAACCGTATTGCCCTTATTGTAATGGTTTAGCCCGCCAAAATGTACTGATGTTTGATGATTGGAGCTATTCAAGCCGTTATCAAGATTTCAAAAAAGTGCGGTTGGATGAATGGTTAAAAATAGTGGAAAATTTGGTCGTGATTGAATTGGGAGCCGGTAAAGCGATTCCAACGGTGCGCTATTTTTCCGAACGCACGGCAAAAATGAAAAAGGGCGGTTTTATTCGGATTACTCCGCAAGATAGCGGTGTGCCTAAAATGCACTTTTTAAGCCTAGAAATGACCGCACTTGATGCCTTGAAAGCAATAGATAAATTACTTAATCAGGTAATAGAATAATGGGTGGGAAAATGGAACAAATTTGCGAAATCAGTTTTTGTCAACAAGCCAGAAAACATAAAAAATATAATCAAGATGCTTTATTTAACGATGAATCTGTTTTTCAATATGCCTTTAAAAAACCGGAAAAACGCATAGAAAATCGACCGCACTTTATTATTGGTGTAGCAGACGGTGTTTATCATAGCCCTTGCCCGAGAAAGGCGAGTAAAGCGGTGATAGACGCATTAAAAGATCTAAAGGAATTAAATGTTGAAAGCGTCATTTATTTGCAAGATAAATTATCGGAAGCTCTCGCTGATCGTTATTTTGGTTCAGCCACAACATTGGTCGCCACAGAAATTAACCAAATTGAACGAAAGGCCAAAATATTAAGCGTAGGCGATAGTCGAGCTTATTTAATTTCTAAAGAAGGTGAATGGGAACAGATTACAGAGGATCATTCTATTTTGTCAGAAATACTAGAATTAAAAAAAGAGCAAAATCCTAATGATTATGCCTCAATTTATGGCGGTATTTCTTCTTGTTTGGTCGCAGATAATTCAGCCTTCCAAGATAAAATTTTCTTTAAAGAAATTGAAATTAAAGAAGGGGAAACATTATTGTTATGTACCGATAGATTAACAGATGGGATTGGTTTACGTTGGCTTCAAATAATTTGGAGTTATAATAAGGGAATTTTAGAAAAATTGCGATATTATCAGAAAGAATTAAAAGAGCCGGGGTGTTTTTATGATGATATGTCGGTTATAATATGTGCGGTTCAATAAATAATATGAGGAAAAGATCATGACTAAAATTAATCCAAGTAATATTCGCTTCATAAAATTAGGTGCTGGTGGAGCTTGGGAAAAAGATTGCATAGAAACAACCAATACTATCAGATTAGGATATGAGGCAGGTTCTGAAATTCACAAAGAATGTATAAATAATCAATGGGATAATTGTTATGCTTTTTGGTCAAAACATTCTGGAGCAGCAACAAACCATGTAAGACAAATTAAAGATTTTTATCAGTTAGATGAAAATACGCTTTGGATTACGTTTTTTGGTAGAAAACTATATTGGGCATTTTGCAGTTCAAATGTTATTGAAGAAAGCGATGGTTCAAGAACAAGAAAAGTGATTAGCAATAATGGAAAATGGTCTTGTTCTGATATAAATGGTGAGGAACTATTAGTTGATAATCTTGATGGAAGAATTACAAAAGTTCAAGCATATAGGGGAACTATTTGTTCTGTTGAATTGGAAGATTACCTTATTCGTCGTATTAATGGTGAAACTATTGTTGAAGTTGAAGAGGCAAAGAATGCTTTTGATAATTTAAAAGAAAAGGTAGAAAAACTAATTAAAGGACTTTGGTGGCAAGATTTTGAATTATTAACAGATTTGGTTTTTTCAAAATTAGGTTGGCAACGTTATTCCGTTTTAGGGAAAACAGAAAAGGGTATTGATCTTGATTTGTATTCTCCATCTATTCAAAAGCGTGTTTTTGTGCAAATAAAATCAGACACAAATAAACATGAATTAGATGGATACATTTCAAGTTTCACATCAGAATATAAACAATATGGCTATGATGAGATGTATTATGTTTACCATTCAGGATTAGGTGATCTTGATATTGATTCTTACAAATCACAAGGAGTAAATTTAATAAACGGGAATAAAATGGCGGAGTTAGTTATTAGCGCAGGATTAGTTGAGTGGCTTATTAATAAGCGTTCATAGTTATAAAGTTAATCTGACTTCTCCCTTTTAAACTAGAGCCTGTCAGATTAACTTCCCAAACCTCACCTTACTTCACCTCACAATCTCATAACAAGGCTCATAGGCTTTGCCGGTTGGGAGTTTCATTCGGTGTTGTTGAATGAAATCTTGTAGGACGGTATCGACTTTTTCCATTAAAGTGCGGTCGCCTTTGAGTTTAAATTTTCCGAATTGGGCAATGGCATCTTGTGCTTGAGGTTTGATATTGCCGGCAACAATACCGGAAAAAACTCGGCGGAGATTGGCGGTGAGATCCATTTTGGATTGATTAAAATGTAACGCTAAATTTGCCATGTTTTCATGGGTTGGGTCGAAAGGATGTTGAAAACGTGGATCAATTTTTAGCGACCAATTAAAGCCGTAAGAATCATTCGTTTGACGGCGTTGGGTTTTCACCTCTTCCATGGCTTTTTTCATATGGCGTGCCACCGTTACCGGATCATCAATCACAATGCTGTACAGTTTTTGCGCTTCTTCACCAAGAACTTCTCCAATAAAGCGATCAATCGTGGCAAAATAATCCGCACTTTCTTTTGGCCCGGTTAAAATCACCGGTAAATGCTGCGCTTTATTTTCCGGATTGAGTTTTACGCCGAGGACATAGAGCAGTTCTTCAAAAGTCCCCGGGCCGCCCGGAAAAATTAAAATGCCATGCCCCATACGAACAAAGGCTTCCAGACGTTTTTCGATATCCGGCATAATAATCAGTTCGTTCACAATGGGGTTAGGCGGTTCGGAAGCAATAATAGACGGCTCGGTGATACCCACAAAACGGCTGTTTTTATAACGTTGATTGGCGTGTCCGATTGCCGCTCCTTTCATTGGCGCTTCCATCACCCCCGTGCCACAGCCGGTGATGATATTCATTTCTCGTAAGCCCAGCTCTAATCCCACTTGGCGACAATACTGATATTCCACTTCATTGATTGAATGACCGCCCCAGCAGACGACTAAATTAGGATGTTCGCCCACAATCAATGCTTTCGCATTGCGTAAAATAGAGAAAACCTGGTTTGTGATTTGTTTGCTATCCTGCATTGGGGTATCTTGATGCAATAAATTAACAAATAAAATATCACGCAATACCGCAAAAAGGTGGTGCTGAATATTGGCAATAATTTTATCGTCCACAAAGGCACGCTCCGGGGGATTATGAAGTTCTAAACTCACCCCTCGTTCACGCGCCACAAGATGAATATCAAAATCGGTATATTGTTGGAGAAGCGCTCGGCTATCATCGGTGATCGCCCCGGAATTGAGTACTGCAAGGGAGCAATTACGATAAAGTTGGTATAACCCCGATTGGGCTGTTTTGGTAAGACGTTCTACTTCGAGATGAGAGAGTAACGCCATGCTGCCTTTCGGGTTGATAAAATGGATATTCGACATAACAATCCTTATTGTCTGGCTAAACGTAAATTTTCCGGTAAGTTTTCAAAATTGGAACGGAAAGGGTTGATATCTAAACCGCCACGGCGGGTATAGCGAGCGTAAACCGTGAGTTTTTGTGGTTTGGCATAGTGCATTAAATCGCAAAAAATACGCTCGACACATTGTTCGTGAAATTCGTTATGCTGACGAAAAGAGACAACGTAACGTAATAATTTTTCCCGATCAATTTTTTTACCCACATAGTGAATTTGAAGAGAACCCCAGTCCGGTTGGTTGGTAATTAAACAGTTTGATTTCAATAAATGGCTGACTAAATATTCTTCGACCACCTCATCAGAAACGCAATTATCTAACCAGCCCGCATTAAATTGATAGTCCGTAATTTCAATGTCTTGTTCATCAATACATTCACCTTGTAACGTATCAATCTGTTGGTTTTGATAAAACGCCAGTGAATTTAACCGCACTTTCACCTCACCTTGGGCACATTCTGTTAAATCTTGTTGCATAATTTGTGCCACTTGGTTGAAATTGGCGAATTTTGTTTGGTTAAAGCTGTTTAAATAGAGTTTAAAACTTTTCGATTCAATTAAGTTTTGGCTTTGGTGATCCAAATAAATATCGGCAATCGCTACTTGTGGCACGCCTTTTTCATTCAGCCACGAAATTTCGTAGGCTGTCCAAATATCGGCACCAATGGTGAAAGGTTGGCTTTGAGTAATACCTAAATCATCACGATTTAAGGCTCTTGGCACGGCTTGTAATAAGGTGCGGTCATATTCGTTGGCGTAGTCGGTTTTTTGACCGAGTTTCAGTGAGGCTAATCCGTAATCTTGCTTGTTCATTGTGTTTTCTCGCTATAAAAAATTCCATGAAATATTTGAGATCAATCGACATTGATCACATTTAAAATGAAATATCTCAAAAATCGGTTCACTTAATGCCCAGTTACCACCACATTCAGGGCAGTGTCGATGTTGTTCATTTTCAAGGGATTTTCCGCCAACTCGATACAGATAATAGTAGGTGGGAATATGGCTTATTTTTTCGATTTCTTGTGCCAAATAGCGTCCGTGTTTTGCCAATCGGCTTTGATGATCGGTGATTTCCTCTAGAGCTTGTTGTTCCAAAATTACACCATTCATTTGAAGCTGATCACAGGCTTGCCAATTTTCCTGCCATTTAATCACATCTTGGCTTAAGTGCGGTTGATTTTTCAATTGTTTATAAAGGGGAATCGGGGAAAAATCTTCACCACTGTGAAGCGGCGAGCAACTTTGTAAATGGGTGGTATAAAGTATTTGCCATTCAGGATGCGTGTTTGAGGCGGTTTGATCACTATTGAGATCATCACCCATAATTTGAAAACCCTCAAAAATTAGACCGCACTTTTGAGCCTTTTCCAAGGCATCATCGACCTCTACATTATTATGTTGAGGTAAAAGGCTGTCTTGCTCAGGGCAGATAACACGCATGGCAAAGCCTTGTTGAGCCTTTTCTTCCACCAAATAGAGCGGAATTTCACGCCCGATAATTTGACCGTTATAACGCCATTGATCGATAACCACATTCAGCAAGCGGCTTTGCTCTGAAATGTCATTTTCAAGAGCAGTCAATTTAAAGAAGGTTTCAATTAAGTACATAACTGTTTTAATTTTTGTCCAATTTGATTTAAGCCGTTTAAACGGGTTTCACTTAAACGTTGTGCAATGCCGAGTTCGCTAAAAAAAGCGCTGAGATCAAATTGACTTAATTCCTCGGCGGTTTTGCCATTGATTTTTTCTAACAATAACCAAAGCAAACCGTTCATAATGCGGGTCTCGCTAAAGGCGCTGAATTGAAAAGTGCGGTCATTTTGAGGGACAATTTGAAACCACATCTGTGCTTCACAGCCATGAATTTGTTGCATTTTGGCAAGATCTTCATCACTTGGGCGAGGCAAATTTTTGCCGGCTTGAATAATCAGTCGGTAGCGTTCTTCCCAGTTTTTGGTTTGTTTTAATTGGTCGATCATTGTAAAAGTTCCAAAGCGTTATCCAGTGCAGCGAAGAATTTTGCCACATCCTCCGGCGTATTGTAAGGGGCAAAAGAAAGGCGTAAGGTGGTTCGTTCTCCCAGTCTTGCTAAATAGGGTTGGGCGCAATGTTCGCCCACACGCAAAGCAATCTGTTGTTCGCTAAGCAAGGTAGAAAGATCCGAGCTGTCTATTCCCTCAAAGGTGAAGCACACAATCGTGCTTGGTTGTGGGGAATTGAATAATCGACAATTAGCATACTCTTTTAGCCGCACTTTCACCGATTGCGCCAATGCCACCGCGTGTTGCTCGGCACGGGTAACATCCCATTGGGATAACCAATCTAATACGGCATTAAAGCCAATCACACCGGCGATATTAGGCGTGCCTGCCTCAAGACGATAGGGCAAATCGGCAAAAGTAATGTTTTCTGCTGAAACACGATCCACCATTTTGCCACCGAAAAAGAGAGGGGCGAGCTGTGAAAGTGCGGTCAGTTTTCCGCTTAAAACGCCAATTCCGTTTGGTCCATAAAGTTTATGGGCAGAAAAGGCGAGAAAATCCGCATCAAGATCTTGTAAATCGATTTGAATATGGCTAACTGCTTGGGCGGCATCGACTAAAACAAGGGCATTGCTGTGTTGGCGAACCGTTTGAATGAGGCGTTTAACAGGCTGTTCCGTGCCGGTAACATTGGAAACAAAATTTAATGCCACCAGTTTTGTGTGCTCATTGAGGACGTGTTTTAATGCCGTTTCATCAATAAGCCAATTATCCAAAATCGGCAAAACTCGCAGGGTGGCTCCGCATTTTTTGGCGGTTTCATACCAAGTGACAAAATTCGCATGGTGATCTGCTTGGCTTATTAGAATTTCATCGCCTGCTTTCAAATGGGGGAATAACCCGTTCGCTACTAAATTAATGGCGTGGGTTGTGCCTGATGTCCAAATCACCGCTTTTTCATCTTCTGCATTAATCAGCCGTTTTACTTGTGTGCGGACCTGTTCATATTGGGCGGTTTGCTGAGTATCATATTGGCTGCGATGTACCGAACCTGCTGAGGCATAAAATTCAGCGGTGCGTTCAATTAAAACATTGGGTTTTAATGCTGTCGCCGCACTATCTAAATACACGGTGGCATAAGGGTGTTTAAAATAAGGGAAATTTTCTTTAAAGGATTGATAATCAAAAGCCATATTTTCTCTCCTGTTTGCGCCATTCATAGGGGGGAATAGGGGAAGGATCAGCCCATAAACCCAATCGTTTCACCTGCGCTGTTTCTTGCGCCTCTAAATAAACAGAATGGCGAAGATATTGCTGATATGCCCAAGCCATACCGGATTTCACCATTTCAAGATTAATGTTTTTTCCGTTGTAATAGACAGTTGCCAGTGTCCGTTTATAGCGATCTTGACCGCTTATTTTTAGACTCACCCAACGTTTATAAATGAGCGCCGAAAGCTGTTGTTTAGCTTTCTTGCCAAAAGGTTGATTGCGTTCCGGCGCATCAATTTCTGACAAGCGGACTTTAATCGGCTTATTCCCTCTCATCAAGCAAGTGATGGTATCGCCATCACTGATTCCCACCACAAGACAATTACGGAAAGGCTGATCGTGGGCTGAAAGTGCGGTTAAAAAAAGTAGCGAAATTAAAATAATGGTATTTTTAATCATAGCGTTATTAAAATTCATTCCTGCGAATTATTGAGCAATTTCTTACATTGAAAAAGGCAGTTGGCTATTGTAACAAATTACAGCGCAAATGAACGATAAGTCTGCTTTTTGATCAAACGCATAAATTCTTGTGTTTTTCAAGAAAAAGGGTAGCGAAGGTTCAAGCAATAGGCGTAAAATATTTTTTAAATTTTATTGGAAAAGTTGAAAAGGAAAAAGATGTTATACAAGCTGTTTCTTTTGGTTCGTTCCTTATTGCTCCTCTACATTATGCTTTATCTTGGTAATCAAATTGCCCATTTTATCCCTGTTGGTGTGCCCGGCAGCATTTGGGGACTGTTGCTCCTTTTTGTTGGTTTGACGACAAAAATTATCCGTTTGGAATGGATTTATTTGGGGGCAAGTTTATTGATTCGTTATATGGCGGTGTTGTTTGTCCCTGTGAGCGTGGGGATTATTAAGTATTCCGATCTACTATGGGAACAAATGAATATTTTGTTAATTCCGAATGTCGTTAGCACTTGTACCACACTTGTTTTTATCGGTATTGTGGCAAATCTGATGTTTGAACGTCAATCCTTTCGTCATAAACGTAAAAAAGTGTTAGCCAAGCGCACAGCACAAGAAGAAAACCCAATACACTAGAGGAAAATGATGAATTACTCCCTTTATCTTTATACTTTTTTAACGATTTTCGGATTTTGGCTTGCTCTCCAAATTAATAAGCGTTGGAAATCCATTATTTTCAACTCATTTATTCTAACCGTGTTAATTCTAGTCACCATTTTAGTGATGGGCAAAATTCCTTATGATGACTATATGCAAGGCAACGCCCCCATCAATCATTTATTGAGCCTGAGCATCGTGGCGCTTGCCTTGCCACTTTATGAACAATTACGGCAAATTGCCAAGCAATGGCGTATTATTCTTTCTGTTGTCTTACTTGCTTCTGTCTTTTCAATGTTTAGCGGTGCAATGATTGCCTTAATTTTAGGGGCGACACCGGAAATGGTGGCAACAGTATTGCCAAAATCCATTACGACACCGATTGCGATGGAAGTTTCCGCCCATTTGGGTGGGCTGCCTGCGGTTACCGCCGTAGGAGTGGTGTTGGCCGGTTTACAAGGATCGATTTTTGGCTACTTGATTTTGAAAAAAATCGGATTACGCCACCAAGAAGCGATAGGTTTATCCGTAGGCTCGGTATCTCACGCTTTGGGTACGGTGAGCTGTATGGAAATTCATCCCAAAGCGGGGAGTTATAGTTCGATTTCTTTGGTGCTTTGTGGCATTATCAGCGCTATCCTTGCCCCCTTGGTGTTTAAAATAATTTATGTGTTTGTCTAAGCCCTATGAAAAATACCTTATCCCCTCGTTGGACTGAACGATTTATACCCGATTTACCCCGTGAAAAAGACTATCGTCCGCCATTTCGCCGAGATCGTGGACGAATTTTACATTCTGCTGCATTTCGTTGTTTGCAAGCGAAAACCCAAATTCACGCCATTGGCGAAAATGATTTTTATCGCACCCGTTTAACCCATTCCTTAGAAGTGGCTCAAATTGGAAGTAGTTTGGTGGCACAACTAAAATATGCTGAGGCATTTCATCATTTATCCGAACAATTAAATTGGGCACAAACAGACCTACAAAAGCAGCTTAAAGGGGTATTACCCAGCAATGATTTAATCGAAAGCCTCTGCTTTGCTCATGATATCGGCCATCCGCCTTTTGGGCATGGTGGGGAAGTGGCATTGAATTTTATGATGAATCAATATGGTGGGTTTGAAGGCAATGCGCAAACGTTCCGGATTCTGACAAAACTTGAACCTTATACGGAAAATGCAGGGATGAATTTAACACGTCGTACCTTGCTTGGTGTTGTCAAATATCCCACTATTTTAGATAACGCATCGCCACAATATGCCCATTTACCGCATTTAACCTCAGTTGATGCCCGTTATATCAAAATCAGTGATTGGAAACCCGGGAAAGGCATTTTCCGTGATGATTTGGCGATGTTTCATTGGTTGTTGGAAAATCTCAGTGAAAATGACCGCACTTTGTTTACGTCAGTACAAAAAGTGCGGTCAACTTCTGCCGAATTTTTAAAAACCCGTTTTAAATCTCTTGATTGCAGTATTATGGAATTAGCGGATGATATTGCTTATGCCGTACATGATTTAGAAGATGCGATTGTCACCAAAATGGTAAATCAACATCAATGGCAAGAAGCCCAGGCCGCATTAGCGCAAATTCCTTATCCGTGGTTAGAAAAAAATATCCCACAGATTAGCCAAGGGCTTTTCTCTGACAAACATTTTGAACGAAAAAATGCCATTGGGGCATTAGTCAACTTTTTTATAACTAATGTACGTTGGATGCTTACCGAGCATTTTGATGAGCCTTTGTTACGTTATAACGCAGAATTACCCAAACCGGTGGTGATGGCACTTAATGTATTCAAAAAATTTGTGTGGAAATATGTGATTCGGAGTGTTGATACACAGAGAATTGAATATAAAGGGCAAAGAATGTTGACGGAAATGTTCCAAATTTTTGAATCTGATCCTATTCGCCTTTTACCTCGTCACACTGCCGAAGAATGGCAAAATGCCCCAAATGAACAGAAAAAACGTGTCATTTGTGATTATATTGCAAGTATGTCCGATGCCTATGCGATGAGGATTTATCAACAACTATAATGAAAACAAAAGGCTAATTTTCGGTATTATGCAG
>NZ_MLHJ01000007.1 GCF_001998965.1 Rodentibacter rarus | reverse complement strand
TTTTATAACGGACACACGCAGTGTGTCCCTACGTTCTGTTAAAATTTCTATTTTTGTGCATTTGCTACATAATCCGGTAAAACGAAAAAGTGCGGTCAAAATTAACCGCACTTTTCTGCAATAAACATTGGGAGTGATTATGTTAATTTCTTTACACGTTTTCTTTGCTTTTTTAAGTTTAGGGCTTTTGATAGTTCGTGGAGGAATGCAATTAAGTGGGAAAGATTGGCGAGCCATAAAATGGCTAAAAATTTTACCGCACTTGGCTGATACCCTTTTAATTGTCAGTGGTTTAAGCCTATTTTTCCTCTTGCCTTTTGAATTAGAAGACTGGCTTATCGTAAAACTTTGTCTGCTTATTTTGTATGTTGTCTTTGCGGCAAAATTCTTCAGCAGAAAAGCGACAAAATCCAATCCAATATTTTTATTGCTTGCTCTCGCAAGCTTTATTGGTGCGATTCTTATCGCTTACATTCACTAGATTTAGATGTAAAAAAATAGAGCGGATCAACCTGTTAAGTTCAAAGGGTTAGCTATCTGAACCCATATTTATCCAACCTTACTTTTGAAGAAAGTGCGGATAGGATTTGATGTGTTTTTTATCTAAAGTCATCCAAATGGTGAGGATAAGGCATTATTACACGTATATGATAGGTTATCCGCACACGTAACAGATATATTCGAGCCCAACGTATTCGATCTTTTACTCAATAACAATTTTATTGTAATAAGGCAGCCATTTTTTCATTAGTTGCAACACCTCATCGGTGAAATAATGGCGGGTTTTAGCTTTTAATGCCGGTGAGTATTTTAGATACTGATAGCGATAAATATAGCCATAATTAATCGCTCTAATTCTTTCTAAATTTATAAGCATCCGTTTTGTTTCGTCATTGATATTTTCAATATCATTTTTGCGTTGTTCGTACAGTTTTATTAAACATTTATCAAGTTCAAATAAATGAACAAGTTTTGATATATCGTTTTTTGTGGTGGTGAGGCTATTTGGTCTTAAACGATAATGATAAAACACTCGCCCCACTTCAATCACTGTGATGTTGGAAAGAGACAGAATTTCCGAGATAAATAGAATATCTTCGCCAACGCTTAAAGTTTCGTTAAGCCAAAGATGATTTTGGCGCAAAAAGTCTGTTCTAAAAAAGCCAAAACAGCAGCTGGGATGCCAATCCCATTTGAGCATATCATTCAAATGTTGATAACTACTCATCACCTCATATTGATTTGCTTTTATTCGGGAGGACTCAAACCTACGTGAACAAGCCCCGCTAAATGCATCACATTCATCACTCTTTTCTATGGTGCCTTTCAGCACATCAGCTTGATGTCTATCGGCAATCTCAACCATGGTATCTAGGTGAGTTTCAACAAGCCAATCATCGGGATCGACAAAATAGACATAACGCCCTTTCGCTTGCCTTAGCCCGGCATTACGAGCGGCTGCAACCCCTTGATTATGTTGATTGATAAGGATAATGAAAGGGTAACGAGAGAAATACTGTTCAACAACGGCTAAACTACCATCCGTTGAACCATCATTAACAATGATGATTTCTTTACTCACAGATTGTGAAATAAGACTATCCAAACACCGAGCAAGGTATTTTTCGACATTGTAAACAGGAATAACGAAACTTATGCTAACTGACACAATGGTATTTTCTCCTCGTGTTATATTGAACTAAAAATTGACATCCGGCTCTTGTTGTTCTTTTGGCAACAGCTACTTCTTTTTTTTCGGCAACTTATCTTGATGATCTGAGGGAAGTTCTTGATAGTTAAACACAGGCAATCCCCATTCAAAACGAATGGCTAAAATTCTTAATGTAAAACTGCTAATTAAGGTGATTAACACAGCAAGCGTTTGTTCTATTTGTAACGCAGTAAGCCCAAAATAGGTCAGGGTGGCACAGAGCGAAACGCTAGCATAGAGTTCTTTTTGAAAGACAAGAGGAATGCGGTTGCAAAGCATATCACGCAACACACCGCCAAACGCCCCGGTAATGCAACCAGCAATGCAGACGATAGTGACACTATGCCCCATATCCATTGCAATTTGTGCCCCAATGATCGAAAAGACCACTAAACCCATGGCATCCAGCACCAAGAAAATCATTCGGAAATAACGCATAAAATGATTGATAAAAGGGGCGATATAAACAGTCATCACCGCCGCCCCAGCCACCACTAAAAAATATTCGGGATGCTTCACCCAACCCAAAGGATAATGCCCGAGTAACACATCACGCACAGAACCACCACCAATTGCGGTTACAGAGGCAATGATAATCACACCGAAAATATCCATTTTTTCTCTGCCGGCAGCCAGTGCGCCTGTCATTCCCTCGGCGGTAATACCAATGATATATAAAATACTCAGCAACATTTGGGGTCCTCAAGTGCGGTTAAAATCATTTTCATTCTACTTTAAAAAACAATGAATTTTTAGCATAATAGCGAATTATTTTTTTACATTTTTCGGCGATGTCAGAACAATCTTCAAAATCTTTTTTAATTCCCCTTTCGATACTTGCTATTGCAATGGTACTTGCCATTGATCTTTTTATCTTGTCTTTGCAATCTCAACCGCAAGTGATACCCCATTTGGGATTAACCGTGCTAGTGGCACAGTTAATGTCGTTATTGGTGTTTTATAAAGGGGAAATTTGCCCGGGGCAGCGTGGACGGTTAATTAAAGTGAATTTAACGTTCGCCTTATATTGGATGGTTTGGTGGGGAATGAGTTTTTCCTCTTCTCAACCGACTTTTACCAATGTGGTCTGTCTCTGTGGTTTATCTGTGGTGTATTTCATTTGGAAACAACCCAAAGCAGAAAAACTCCGCAACAGTTTTTTGCTGATGGCAACATTAGTGGGTGGTTTAGGCGTATTGGGTTATGTGATGTTGCTGAGCCAACTCCCTTTGTCTGCATTTGCTGAATATAACCCAATGGCGCCGATTTTAGCGGGCGTCATTTTGGCTAATTTATCACTTGTTATCGCCAAAAGCCGCTTGCAGGGTTTGATTGCATTATTCCCCTTTGTGATGATTATTTTGCTGGTTTTAAATGCGGCGGTAATGTTCATTTTTTTGATATTAAACGGCTTAGAAAGTGCGGTTGATTCTGAACATGTTTTTGCCTATGGGATTTATTTTATTTGCCATTTGGTGATGGCGGCAATATTAGCCATACACAGCATTCGGAAATGGACATTAAGTGTAAATACATTATTCATTTTACTCTTTATTGGCGTATGTCTACCATTGTGGATGGTGTTTATATGAAACAAAAGCAACAGAATTATGCGGCAGGCATGTTGGTAATTGGCTGCATTTTATTCGGTTTGGGCAGTATTATTGTTAAATTTGTCCCCGTTGGCGGTTATGCCATTGCGTTTTGGCGTTTGCTTATTGCCTCGGGGATTTTTTGGTTTTTAATGAAATTAAAATGCCAGCATTTCCCGAAAAATAAAAAAGCACGATATTATGCCTGTCTATCCGGTATTTTTCTCGCCTTTGATCTTGCCTTTTGGCACGAAAGTATTTATGCCGTTGGACCCGGTATTTCCACCCTACTAAACAGCCTACAAATTTTCTTTTTAGCGGTGATTGGATTTATTTTCTTTTCCGAACGACAAAGCAAATTGCAGTTATTTAGCCTTGTATTGGCAGTGGTGGGAGTCGTGTTGATTGCCGGGGAAGAATTACAGCACAATATTGAAGGCATTTACGGCATCATCATTGGCTTACTTTCCGCTATGATGTTGGCAGGCTCGATGGTAATGGTGAAAAAAGTCCATCAAGAAGAACCGACTGCTTTGTTTCCTTTGATGCTTATTATCAGCCTGAGTGGGGCATTGGTGTTGATTATTCCTTCTCTCATATTGAATGCTGACAGCCTCTATCCTATGAGTTGGCAAGATTGGGGATTAATCATTATTTATGGTGCGGTGATGCAGTGTGTCGCTTGGGGGATGACTGCTTATGCGATCCCATTACTTTCTTTGGGATTAACCGGGTTATTGTTACTTTCCGAACCCGTTGCGGCATTAGTCATTGATTATTTTTATTTGCATAAAGAAATCAATTTGTGGCAATGGTGTGGTGCGGGGTTGACATTATTCGCTATCTATCTCGGTTCGGTGAAACGCTAAAACAAAAAGTGCGGTTAAAAATAACCGCACTTGGTTTCTATTCTTGCGCTTTCTTTTTCAAATAAGCATAGAGCTCGTCTTTAATCCTTAATTTTTCTTTTTTCAAGATCTCAATTTCCGTATGCGTGGCGAGCGTAATGTTTTCCTCTTTATTTTTGATATCCTGATCCAAATCATTATGTTTGTTAAACAAACGTTCAAAATAAGCATCATGATTTTTAAGTTTAGTGATTAAGTCTCTAAATTCGGGAAACATAAGCAGCTCCTTTGGGTGGTTAAAAACTGTTTCCACTTTACCTTATTTAGAAAAAATTCATAGAAGCGAATCACAAAAATTTGATGTGGATCACAAAATAAAATCCTTACTCTCTATTGGGTTTTAACTGGTTTATTTGATTAATCCACGCTAGAATAAGAGCGTTTTATTTCAATGAAAAAGTAAGGAAATCCAATGATCGATCCAAATTTACTCCGCAATAATTTAGCGGAAGTGGCAGAAAAATTAAAAATTAAACGTCACTTCATTCTTGATACTGAAAAACTTACGGCATTAGAAGAGCAACGAAAAGCTCTCCAAGTGAAAACCGAAACCTTGCAAGCAGAACGTAATGGACGTTCAAAAGCCATTGGTGCAGCAAAAGCCCGGGGGGAAGATATCGCCCCACTGCTTGCTGAAGTGGACAATATGGGCGAGCAGCTAAACGAAGCAAAAACGCAGCTTGAAGTGGTGTTGGCAGAAATCAATCAAATTGCTCTAAGCATTCCAAATCTTCCGGCTGATGAAGTTCCCCTTGGTAAAGATGATACGGAAAACCTTGAAATTTTACGTTGGGGTACGCCAAGAACCTTTGATTTTGAAGTGAAAGATCATGTGACCTTAGGCGAGCAAAAAGAGGGATTAGATTTTGCCGCCGGGGCTAAATTAGCGGGTGCCCGTTTTGCTGTGATGAAAGGTCAAATTGCAAAATTACATCGTGCTTTAGCACAATTTATGTTGGATCTTCACACCGAACAACATGGTTACTTAGAAACCTATGTGCCTTATTTGGTGAACCATGCCACCCTTTACGGCACAGGGCAATTGCCAAAATTTGGTGAGGATCTTTTCCACACTAATGCCTTGGAAGGGGAGCAACCTTACGCCTTAATCCCAACGGCGGAGGTGCCGGTCACTAACTTAGTGCGTGATGTGATTTTAGATGAGGCGGAATTACCGATTAAAATGACGGCACATACACCTTGTTTCCGTTCTGAAGCAGGATCTTATGGTCGGGATACCCGAGGTTTAATTCGAATGCACCAATTTGATAAAGTGGAAATGGTGCAAATTGTCGATCCGGATAAATCAATGGAAGCCCTTGAGGAATTAACCGGTCATGCGGAAAAAGTGTTGCAATTATTGAATTTACCTTATCGTAAAGTGTTGCTTTGCACCGGTGATATGGGCTTTGGTTCTTGCAAAACTTATGATTTAGAGGTTTGGATTCCGGCACAAAATACTTACCGTGAGATTTCATCTTGTTCTAATATGTGGGATTTCCAAGCTCGCCGTATGCAGGCTCGTTGTAAGGCAAAAGGGGATAAGAAAACCCGTTTGGTTCACACATTAAATGGTTCCGGTCTGGCGGTTGGGCGTACCCTCGTGGCGGTGCTTGAAAACTATCAGAATGCGGACGGCTCAATTACCGTACCGGAAGTATTGCGCCCGTATATGGGGGGCTTAGAGGTTATCGGTAAATAATACAGGGATAACGATGAAAAAAGTGCGGTCAATTTTAACCGCACTTTTTTTATGACTTATAATACTGCGATTGCCGCATCATAATTCGGTTCATTTTTAATTTCAGATACTAATTCACTGTGTAATACTTGGTTGTTTTCATCTAATACGATCACAGAGCGGGCGGTTAAACCGGCAATCGGACCGGTGACAATCGCTACTCCTAGGGCTTCATGAACCGCTTTATGGCGGAAAGTGGAGAGAGTTTGTACATTTTCAATGCCTTCAGCGCCACAAAAACGGGCTTGTGCAAAAGGAAGATCCGCTGAAATACACAAGACGACGGTATTTTCTAAGTTTGCCGCACGTTGGTTAAACACACGAACGGATGTGGCACAAACCCCGGTATCAATACTTGGGAAAATATTTAATACTTTGCGCTTGCCGGCAAAAACCTCTAAGCCAACATCGGCTAAGTCTTTGTTGGTTAACGTGAGGTTTTCAATTTTTTCCCCTTTTTGTGGAAAATGACCTTTAATTTCAATGGGATTACCCATCATGGTTACTTTGTTCATAAAAGCTCCTAGTCAGTTTGAATTAAATTGAGCACTTGAATGAGTGCGGTAAAAAATTTGTCATTTTCTTGTGGCAAGCCAATACTAATGCGTAAATGATTTGGCATACCATAGCCTGCAATAGGGCGAACAATCACTCCTTTTCGTAATAATGCCTCATAAATTGGCTGTGCAGGTTGTTTGAAATCAATGGTGATAAAATTGCCTTTAGAGGGGATATAATCCAAACCATATCGTCGGCAGAATTGTTCGTAGCGAGCCATTTCAACACGGTTGTTTTCCGCCACTTTTTCAATAAAGTCATCGTCATTCATCACTGCAATGGCGGAGGCAATCGCTAAACTGTTACAGTTAAAAGGCTGGCGAACACGGTTTAATAAATCAGCAATCTCAGGATTAGATACCGCATAGCCAATGCGTAAACCGGCTAATCCATAGGCTTTCGAGAGGGAGCGGGAAACAATGAGATTTGGATATTTCTTCAATAAACCGAAGGAATTAACCCGTTCTTCGGGGAGGGTAAATTCGGTATAGGCTTCATCTAATACCACAATGACGTTTTCAGGCACTTTTGCTAAGAAGTCATCAAGTTCTTGTTCGGTTAAGAAATTACCGGTGGGATTATTGGGATTGGCGATAAAAATCAGTTTGGTTTTATCGGAAAGTGCGGTTAAAAATCCCGCTAAATGATGCCCCCAGTTTTTTGCCGGAATTTCTTTTGCTGTGGCATTAATGGCTTTGGTGACAAGGGGATAGACGATAAAAGCATATTGCGAATAAATGATTTCATCACCTTCACTAGCAAAAGTATGGGCGAAGAGTTCAAGTAAATCATTTGAACCGTTACCAAGCGTAATCTGATTTGGTTGAACGCTAAATTTTTTAGCGATGGCTTGTTTAAGTTCAAAACCATTTGCATCCGGGTAGCGGGTGAGCTGATCTAATTGCTTGATGATAGCCTGTTTTGCACTTTCGGGAAAACCGAAAGGGTTTTCATTTGATGCCAGTTTGATGATATTGGTAATACCCAGTTCACGTTCAAGTTCTTCAATGGGTTTGCCCGCTTGATAAGGGGAAAGGGATTTTACCCCGGGATTGGCGATAGTAATATATTGCATAGTGTTACGTTTATTAAGATAAATGGGCGTAGAATAACGCCCAATATTGAGGATGAAATAATGATTGTGTTTTTATGTTATTAAGCAAGATTTTCCGCTTCAAATTTTTTCATAAATTGGATTAAGGCTTCCACCCCTTCCAAAGGCATTGCATTATAGATAGAGGCACGCATTCCCCCCAACACTTTATGACCTTTTAATGCCTGCAATCCGGCTGCCGTTGCTTCTGCGATGAATTTTGCATCAAGTTCCGGATTGCCGGTCACGAAGGTCACATTCATTGTCGAACGATTTTCTTTTGCCACCACATTGCGATAAAGTTGGCTTCCATCAATATAATCATAGAGAGCTTGAGCCTTGCGGACATTGCGCTCGGCAATCACCTTTAATCCGCCAATGGCTTTAATATGTTTGAACACCAACGAGCAAAGATACCACGCAAAAGTAGGCGGCGTGTTGATCATAGAATCCGCATCCCGTTGCACGGCATAGTTCCAAATAGAAGGGGTTTCTTTGCGGGCGTGACCGATTAAATCATCACGGATAATCACCAACGTAATCCCCGCAGGACCAAGGTTTTTTTGTGCACCGGCATAAATGACGCCAAATTTGCTAATATCAATTTCACGAGAAAGGATATTTGATGACATATCCGCCACCAAAACGGCATCACCCACATTCGGTATTTCAAAAATTTCTACTCCGCTAATGGTTTCATTCGGGCAATAGTGCACATAATCGTATTGATCGGCAATATCGCTAAAATCCAAAGTGGTAATGTGGGTATTCTCTCCCTTCTCAACAATCGTAATTTCATCAATTTCTGCAAAATTACGGGCTTCTTTTGCTGCGGTGGCAGACCAATGTCCGCTGTTTAAATAAAGGGCTTTTCCTTTTTTACCGATAAGATTCATTGGCAATGCCGCAAATTGCCCCCGTGCGCCACCTTGTAAAAATAACACCCGGTAGTTATCCGGAATGTGATAGACCTCACGCAGATCTTTTTCGGCTTCTGCAATAAGTTCCATAAAATATTTACCACGGTGGCTGACTTCCATCACGGAAACGCCCTGCCCTAACCAATTGGTGAGTTCCGCTTGTGCTTTATGTAATACTTCGGGAAAAATCATCGCCGGACCGGCACTAAAATTGAAGACTTGAGACATTGTGCTTTCCTTGTTTTTAGAAAATAATGCGCTACGTTTTATCACTAGAAAAGCGGATAATCAACGCTTTTTAGAAAAATCCGTGCTTTTTTTGATATAAGCCACAAAATTTAAATTTAAGGTTTTGACGAGGAAGGAAAAAAAAGCTAAATTACGAGCGGTTATTTTGTCATATAGGGAGAGCAACTATGGAAACCGTAAATAAACAATCCTTTCAAGAAGTGTTGGAATATGTTCGTATGTATCGTTTAAAAAATAAATTAAAACGTGATATTGAAGACATCAGCCGTAAAATTCGTGATAACCAAAAACGGGTGTTGTTACTTGATAATTTAAACCAATATATTCGTGACGATATGGACATTAACGATGTACGCGCCATTATCGAAAATATGCGTGATGACTATGAAGCACGCGTGGATGATTATACAATCCGCAGTGCGGAGCTTTCTACGCAACGTCGTGAAATTAGTTCAAAAATGAAAGAACAAAAAAAATCTCACGAAGATTTAATGAAAAAATCAAATAAAATTACGGCATAAAAACAGCTGTAACAATATGAAAATTTAGACCTCTACGGCAAACTTAAGATTAACACTTAAAATAGCCATAGAGGTCTAATTATAACGACAAAACACCGCGGTATTATGTAGCAAATGCACAAAACAGAAATTTTAACCAAAACGTGGGGACACACTGCGTGTGTCCGTTATAAAATCAAATTATTTCAATAGGTTAAAATTCGGACACACGCAGTGTGTCCCTACAAGATAACAAAAAAACAACGTTGTGCAACTGCTGCATAATACCGG
>NZ_MLHJ01000069.1 GCF_001998965.1 Rodentibacter rarus | reverse complement strand
TAGGTTAAGATTCGGACACGCGCAGTGTGTCCCTACAAAATAACAAAAAAGTAATGTTGTGCAACTGCTGCATAATACTGTGAAAGAAAAAATTAATTGGTTTTGAGTTTATTCCAATATTTTTCGTAAATATCCACGGCGTCCCCCACATCCCCTTGCATAATGCCTTTTTCCACTTCTTCTGAAGGTGGGAATAAGGTCGGATCATTCACCAACTCCGGGCTAAGCAAGGCTTTCACACCTTCATTCGGCATTGAAAAGCCCATCCGTTCAATCACCACTTTGGCATTTTCTGGACGAAGGAGGAAGTCAATAAACTTATGCGCCCCTTCCACATTTTTTGCGGTTTTCGGGATAGCATAATTATCCATCCAGAAAATTGCGCCTTCTTTTGGGTAGATAAATTGTAGGCTTGGATTCTCTTTATGGGCAAGATAGGCAGAGCCGTTCCAAATCATCCCTAGTGCCACTTCGCCTTGCACATAAGGCACTTCCGGTGAATCAGAATTGAAAGTAATCACATTCGGCAATAAGCTTACCAAACGCTCATAAGCCGCTTTGATTTCTTCTTCGTTAGTGGTATTAGGCGATTTTCCATTTAATAACAGGGCGATATGGAACACTTCACGAGCGTCACTGGTCATCAGCACTTTGTGTTTAAATTCAGGTTTCCATAAATCTGCCCAACTGGTGATGCTTTTCGGGTCGATATCATCAGCATTAACTTCAATCCCGGTTAAACCGTAAACATAAGGCAGGGAGAATTTGTTTTCAGGGTCAAATTCTTTGTTCAGCAAGTGTTTTGGAATTTGTTTTAAATTCGCTAATTTGCTGTGATCGAGGGGCTGTAACATATTTTCCTTGATCATTTTATTGACATAATAGCTTGATGGAA
Organism: Rodentibacter rarus; assembly: GCF_001998965.1. Taxonomy (GTDB): domain Bacteria; phylum Pseudomonadota; class Gammaproteobacteria; order Enterobacterales; family Pasteurellaceae; genus Rodentibacter; species Rodentibacter rarus. Next base: position 14,350 of record NZ_MLHJ01000069.1, on the reverse strand, counting down.
ACACGATGTCATAGCCTGATCCGGTGCTTTCCGTCAATTTTAATTTGGCATACATTTCTTCGTTGCTTTCAAAGGTGGAATAAATCACTTCCACACCGGTTTCTTTGGTAAATTGTGCAACGAGTTCAGGTGGGACATAATCCGTCCAGTTATAAACATAAAGTTTGTTGTTGGCAAAAGCGGATGCTGCAAAAAGTGCGGTCACAGAAAGGAAAAGATTTTTGAGAGTACGAACAAGGGATTTTTTCAATTTATTGACCTCCTATGGGTGATAAAATAAAAAATGATAAGTAAAAAATCGCTCGGTAACTTTCATTACCGAGCGAAGTTTATCAATTACCAAACATATTGTACACCTGCGCCAAGCTGATAGGTATTACGGGTTTGGCTTTTCAGTGAATGCTCCAAATGGGTATGTGCATAGAATGAAAGATTGTTTGTTGCATTCCATTGGAACTGTAATCCCACATCTAACCACGTTTGAGCATAATCTTCCCGATAATCACGGTTACCGATTTTCACCGATTTATTGTGCAGGAAATCGTGCCAAACATTTGTCGTCAGAGCAAACAAATAGGCTTCATTTCGGAAATTAAGGCTTGAACCTAATCGTCCTCGTAAGCCTGATTGGTTATGGAATTGAATATTAAGATGTTTATCGTACAGATCTTTTAAGTACAAGTGTTGATAAATTAATTGGGTTTGCGGTTCCAATGACCAATTTTCATTAAGATGGAAAGTTTGTCCTATTTCTGTCGAAATTAAGGTGGTCATACCATCTTGACTGAGCTTACTTCCTTCTCTTGGGCGATATTCATTACGTAAATAGCCTACTTGTCCGACAAGATCGAGATAAGATTCATTTTGCCAAAAGATTGAATGATAAAGCCCAAATAATCCGGCTTTGGTTTTTCCTTTTCCAGTGTGTTTATCACTAACGATCCGCCCATTTTCGGCACGGAATCTATCGGAAAAATTAAGGTGATTATAACCAAAAGTGGCATAAATCCCTGTTTGTTTGGTGACTGAATCTTGGGTATTGATATCTAAATCCACACCAATTTGAGCAAGGTATTGGTTTTGTCTATGATTAAGACGATTTTTACCTTCAACTTTCAGATATTTGCTGACAACCCGTCCCCAAACACCGTTTTGAGCAGATGCTTGCGGATTGACTGTGCTACCACGCCGTTTCGCTAAGGTATCAATAGCACTGTAACCCAACTCCATATTGGTATAAGGCATTTGAATATAAGTAGATGAGGCTGCTGTTCTAATCTCCTTATTAGGTTTCGGCTCAAGTGCCTCAAGTGTCCAGTAGTATTTATTACCAATTTTCACTAATTGTGCTTCGCCTGCATTCAATGTGTCTGATTTCCCAACAAATGCTAATCCATTATGATCTTTTTCAGCGATAACAACGGGAGAGGACGTTTGTTCCTGAGCCGTTTTTTCAATGTCCCCCCAAATCCCTGTTTTGGTTTTAATAGTGGTTGCGCCGCCTGAGGTGTCAATATGACCTAGCACGTGCAAAATATCACTGCCTGATGTATTTGGATCTTTATTCCAAACCGTATCAACCAGCAATGTGCCGCCGGAAGTATAGTGATTAACAACAAGATGGGTAAAATTAGGTTGGTTTGAACCGTCTGCTAAATCAAGGATACCTTGATGGGTAAATGAGCCTTTTACAAAAAAATTTTTGGTATTAAGGTAATCACCGTTAGCAGGATCCATCGCAATAATCTGTTTCAGATCGGAAACATCCAAATTATTTTCGTGATAAGCGGATTTTGGTCCAATATTGCCGAGGAAAAGCGTAGCATTTGGAGAAATGCTCAAATGGTTTAGACCAATCCGATCAAATGTTGATTGATCGGTTAATGACAATGCGCCTTGCTTGATTAATATATTAGCGCTTCTCGCTTCTCCACCGTATTCATCATAAAGAAGTTTAATCTGCATTTTTTCGGGAGCATTATATTCAATCGTGCATCGTGAACAGGTGTATAGTGGAAAAATGATATTATCGTTTTTCAGTTTGTTAAATATTAAGCGGACAGGATAAAAATCACCGGGGCTGCTTGCAATCACGCCACGAGGAATATTAAATTCACCTGCATTTTTGTGATCATCACTCCCTATTTTTAGGGTTTTATTAATAGTTAGAGTGTTATTGAGCACATTTAAGTAGCCTTGGTTTTCAATATCTGTGAGCGGTTGACCGGGGAGGGTGAGTGTGCCGCCATTTAGAAGGGTGATTTTATCTGTGCGCGCAGGGGTGGCGATTCCCCCGCTATAAGTAAGTTCAGAACCTTTTCCATCAATGACAATAAGTGTTTTTTCGTTTCTATCCCCAGCTAGATTACTACTTGAGGAATAAGGATCATTTATTCCTACCTGTATCACTTTTGCACCGTTGGTGATATGAAGTTCAGCATTCCCACGACTGTCCCCAAGGAGAATCGCATTGCCTACTTTCAAAATGCTACCTTCGCCATCAACGATTAATTTTCCATCACCGTTTTTTCCATAACCCACTGTCACACTTCCATTGGTGCGATATCTTCCTTTCCCGGGATAACCAAGTATGCTAACTTTGCTCCCCTTATTGATAGTCAGTTCAGCTTTATCTTTTTCACCAACAATTAAATAGTTATAAAAACGAAATTCCTCCTCATCTTTTGACGGATTATCAATGAATGCTTCAATAGCCTCTATTGAACCGTTTTTTATTACATCAGCGTAGCTTAAGCAGGGAAAGATAGAGATAAGAAAAAAAGAGATTTTTTTCATCATTGTGATTCCTTAACAAAATAGACGATAGACAGTTTGTGTTTTATATTTGTTAAGCTGTTAAGCTGTTAAGCTGTTAAGCTGTTAAGCTGTTAAGCTGTTAAGCTGTTAAGCTGTTAAGCTGTTAAGCTGTTAAGCTGTTAAGCTGTTAAGCTGTTAAGCTGTTATAAATCACAAAGTTTGGCATAATAGCTCAAAAAATATCCTAATAAAATCCGACCACTTTTCGCAAAGGATTTGACATATTTCCCCATAGGCGTAAGATTTCGCCGGTTTTTATTAACGAGAGGTTTTATGCTCACTTTTGCTCATCAAGAACACGTTTCCTCCTACTATTTTGATTCCCGCAATCAAGATTTCCAACTCCCTCCTTTAACACAGCTTGAACGGGCTGATGTTTGCGTTATCGGTGCCGGCTTTTTTGGGCTATCTGCTGCATTGGAACTGGCAGAGAAAGGGAAAAAAGTCGTGGTATTGGAAGGCGCTCGGGTGGGCTTTGGCGCTTCCGGTCGAAGTGGTGGGCAAGCGATTAATGGGTTTGAAGAAGGCATTGATGAATATATTCATCAAGTCGGCTTTGAGAAAGCACGTCAACTGTGGGAAATGTCGTTGGAAGCCATTGATATTATTGATGAACGCATCGCAAAATACGGTATTCAATGCGACTGGAAAAAAGGCTATGCGACCCTGGCATTGAACCATCGCCGTATGGATGATCTGATTGAAATGGAAAAAGCCAGCCACAAAAATTTTGGCTATCAAAATATGCAGCTTTGGGATAAAGCGAAACTCAAACAGCATTTAGGGAGCGATATTTATGTAGGGGGCTTATACGATAGCCATTCCGGTCATTTACATCCTTTCAATTATTGTTTGGGGCTAGCGAAAGCCTGTTTAGATCTTGGCGTGCAGATTTTTGAACAATCACCGGTGGTGGATCTTATTGAAAAAAGCGGTTGTATTGAGGTGAAAACCGACCAAAGTGCGGTCATTTCGCAAGATGTTATTTTAGCCACCAACGCTTATATTGATACGCTCCCTAAATCTATTCATCATGGTATTAACCGAAAAATTATGCCGGTGGAAAGTTTTATTATTGCCACGGAGCCCTTAAGCCAAGCCGTAGCGGATTCGGTGATTAATAATGGAATGTCTGTGTGCGATAACAATTTGCTGCTTGATTATTATCGTTTGAGTGCGGACAATCGCCTGCTTTTTGGGAGCGATTCCAGCTCGGAAAAAAATATGGTCGAGGTGATGCGGAAAAATATGCTGCACGTTTTCCCACAATTAGAGGAGGTGAAAATCGACTACGGCTGGGCTGGGCCAATTGATATGACCATGAACGCCACCCCCCATTTCGGACGAATTTCACCCCATATTTACTTTGCGCAAGGCTATTCGGGACACGGTGTAGCCTTAACCGGCTTGGCAGGTCGCATTATTGCGGAAGCCATTTTAGGCAATGACGAACGTCTGCAAATTTTTGAAGGCTTAAAAGTGCCTTCCGTTTACGGTGGGAAATGGGTGAAAAATTTAGCCACGAAGATTGGGGTGAAATACTATCAGTTCTTAGATAAATATCGTTAAAAACAGGTTTAAAATTGACCGCACTTTATTCCGTATCATTTTGTCACTTATGAAAAAGTGCGGTTGGTTTTTTCGGTATTATGTAGCAAATGCACAAAAACAGAAATTTTAACAGAACGTAGGGACACACTGCGTGTGTCCGTTATAAAATCAAATTATTTCAATAAGTTAAAATTCGGACACACGCAGTGTATCGCTACAAGCGAACCCAAAACAACGTTGTGCAACTGCGATATAATACCGAAAAATTTCACTCTTTTTGACCGCACTTTACATTTACCACGTTAATTTTTCTGTTTTTTCGATTTTTTCCATTTCCAAAGTAAGAACAGGGCAATGGCAGCAACCAATATGTAAATAACCATTTGACCTTTCTGAATTTGCTCATGTAACCAATCTAAATTTCTCGCACCAAATTCACCAAGGTAAACCCAAATTGGCACGGAAATAATCGCGGCACAGAAATCAATGAACACAAAGCGAGTATAGCTCACACGGCGTGTAATACCTGAAACCATATAAATTGGTGCTCGTAAGCCCGGAAGAAATCGTGCAATAAATAGCACCCGATTTCCATATTGGGCGAATTTTTCACGTACCATCTTTAGGCGTTTTAACGTCACTATTTTTCGCATTGGACGGAAACGTAAAATTTTTGTGCCATAAATTCGACCTAGCCAATACATACAGGAATCACCCGCAAGGACACCAAACATACTGACTAATAACATTATGTGGGAATTAACGCTTTCGGGGTAAAGTCCGGCAATGACACCGCCTGAAACAAGGGTTATATCTTCAGGAATAGGGACACCAAAGCCACAGATAATCAAAACAAAAAGTACAGCCCAGTAGCCGTAATCGGTAAAAAAACTAATAAGAAATTCCATTTGTGCCTGCTATTTCACTTCTATCAATGGGTAAAAGTTGGGAAGTATTCTAATCTTTTCTGACTGAATATCCTAGAAAAAGTTTGCCTTGATAGATTGGATCTTTTATAATTTTCGCCCTCAAAGTCAAGGCTTTGAGTCAAGTTAGGAAAGTTGCTGGGTCGCCTGCAATTTTTTATTTTTTAATCTTTTTAAAGAGAACATTAAAATGGCATTTAAATTTAACGCTGAAGTTCGTACAGCGCAAGGTACGGGTGCGAGCCGCCGCCTGCGTCATAACGGTCAAATCCCTGCTATCGTTTATGGGGGTAATGAAGCACCTGTTTCAATCATCTTAAATCACGATGAATTAAACAATGCACAAGTTCACGATACTTTCTACTCTGATGTGATTACACTTGTCATTGATGGCAAAGAAGTTGCGGTGAAAGTTCAAGCAATGCAACGTCACCCATTCAAACCTAAATTGGTTCACATTGACTTTAAAAGAGTATAATTCGGCATTTATACGGTTTTAAGTCGATTTTATTTCCAAGATAATGTTTGATTGTATATGAAGTCATAAAATCAATGATCCTTTTGGAGATAATTTTAAGAAATTAAGAAGCTCATCGTTTTTGATGAGCTTTTTTATTGGAAAAACTGAGAAATCGTAGCCAATGAAGGCTGGTAGCTAATTGCACCTCCAATTTAGTCGTTCAAATTTATCTTACCTTTTACCCTACCCTCCCTTCCCCTAGCTGGCCGTTAAGAATGAAATTTAGTTATTTCTTCATTGAGGTTGACGGTTAATATAATCTTGTAAGAACAGTCATTTAGTGGAATCGGTGCATTGGTGCTGATATTCGGGAGGCTCAACAATATTGAGATATTTCTTGAATATATTTATTTAGGTTTAACAGTAAGTAATCTATAAAAAATCGGATAAATTAATTTACCCGATTTTTACTGTGATAAGGATAAGTTTGGCAAAATTTTAAATACAATATGCTTTAATTGCGGGGTTATGCCCAATATTTGTCAATTTCAGCACGAATGGCTTCAGCGGTAACTTTGCCTTTTTCACCTACTAACGCTCGACCGGCAATGAAGGCCTTGGCATTTTTAATTTCTTTGAAGAGATGAATATCTTCCGGCACAATGCCACCAGTGATGGAAAGCTCAAGTCCTAAAGCGGATAATTTTTTCATTAATTCAACATCCTCTGATGTCCAACCTTTACCTGCTAATTCGGCATCTCGTGAGCGGTGATAGATCGCTTGTGTCACCCCTAACTCAACCCATTCTTTGGCATCTTTTTCGACAGTCCAGTTACCGTAGATCTCTATTTGAATTTCCTTTTTCACCTTTAATTCAGGGTGTGCGGCATTGAATTCATCAGCCACTTTTTTGCAAGCGGCTTTGGTTGCAGGGTGAGCGGCGGCAGAAACCGTCAGCCAGTCTGCTCCGGCTTCAAATGCCATTTTAGCCAAAATAGCCCCCCCATCGGTGGTTTTTAAATCGCAAACAATAATATGGTTTGGGTGTAAGGCCCGTAAGGTGCTAACTGCTTTCATACCTTCCGCACAGGCAAGAATGGTACCGATTTCAATGATTTCCACTGAACTTTCTGCTTGTTTAGCATCAGCAACTGCTTTTTCTAAAGAAAGAGAGTCAAGGGCAATTTGTAATAATGGTTTAGACATTGTAATTATTCCTTCTGTTAAATTGAAATGGGGGAAAGTGCAGTCAATTTTAACCGCACTTTTTCAAATAAGATTAGCCATTTAATGCGTTATCAATGGCGGCATAAACTTCTTCGGCACTGTTACAGTGGCGGAAACGGTTTAAATCTACACCATCATCGTTATCCGGATCATCAAGCACTTGAGTAATTTCCATTAAACCTTGCATATGCTGATCGGAGTCACTACCTGCGAGGGTGATTAAAACATAAACAGGGTCATCTTCACCTTCAAAATAAATCGGTTCTTTTAATGTGACTAAAGCAAACGCCGTTTTGATCACACCTTCTTCCGGACGAGCGTGAGGCATGGCAAGACCCGGTGCTAAAATAATGTAAGGACCCATTTTTTCGATATTACTGATAATGGTATCGTAATAACGGGGTTCAATAGCACCGGAAGCCTCTAATAAATCCGTGCCGATTTTGATCGCTGTTTTCCAATCTGCCGCAGTTTGATTGAGTTTAATTGAATTGTTTGCGATAAGTGATTCTTTTAACATACTGACATCCTTAACTATAGTAGTGTGAAAGTGGTGCGGTAAATTTTCACTGAAAACTGACCGCACTTTGTGAATAATTATTTGTTATTTTGGAATTTGTTAATCAATTCGATTAATTCATCACCAAAAGAGTTTGGATTAAGCATATTTTGTACGCCTAATACAAATTTACCCTCACTCACTTGAATTTCATCGGATAAATGTTTAGAGGAGACAATAATATCTGTACTGTCTAATTTGCCCTTGTAGTCGGTGACCGCACAAGAATCCATAATGTTTGGAATACCACGTTTGTCTAAATAGCCTTTGATTTTCATCTTCATCATCATTGAAGAACCTTGACCTGAACCACAGACAGCAAGGATACGAACCGGTTTAACCGTATCATCGGAAACATCATCACTTTTGACCGCACTTTGAGTTGCTTGTTCTTGGGAAACGATTTCTTCCTCGTCTTCATCCACGCCATAGCCATCCATTTGTTCAAGGGTTTTACCGGCAGCCGCAGCCGCTGCTTCAGCTGCACGCAATTTTTTCGCAGCAAATGCCATATAAACAAATGCAGCAGCCAAGATGACAAAGAAGAAGAACGGAATACTGACAATACCTTGTAATACTGGAGGGAAGAATAATGCCCAGTCAGCCATCCCCATCCAACCGTTAAAGGTTGCGCCTTGGGTTGAGAGTAAGTGAATAACCCAGGCTGAGCCTAATACTTCAATGATCCCCATCACAAAACAGATTTTCATTACTGCGCGCCAGCCACCGAAATGGTTGGCAAATACACCGATGGTGGCATTAGAGAAGAACATTGGAATGAAACCGGGGATGATTAATACGGAAGCATCAAAACCAAGTAATAGACCAACAGCAACGAATTGACCGATTGCTCCCCACATAAAACCGAAAACCATGGCATTCGGTGAGAAAGCATAAATTGCCGCACAGTCAATGGCTAACACCGCATTAGGAATGACTCGTTCGGAAATACCTTTGAAGGCTTCGGATAATTCGGCAACAAACATCCGAACCCCGATAACAATCACTTGAATTGCCACGGCAAATTTTAATCCGGTCTCAAAAATATAAATTGTCCAGTGTGTTTTTCCTGCCATAGTTTGCAGATTATCTAAGCCGAAAGAGAGTAAGATAATCCCGAAGAATACGGTCATCACCAATACAGTCGCAGAAATACTATCGTGGAAAATATGTAGCCATTTTGGCAATTTCATATTATCAACGCTGTCTTCTTTATTACCGAGTTTTGGTGCGAGTTGAACCGCAATCCAAGAGGCGATTTGTTGTTGGTGACCGATAGAAAAACCGGCACCACCGGTTACGGCTTGAGTTGGTTTATACATAATATTAGAGGAAATCCCCCAATATAACGCCATAATGATTGCCGTATAGATGATGGTTTCCATCATTGATGCGCCAATGAGCATATAGAATACAGCGACCAAACCGGCTTGTTGGAACATAATATGCCCGGTGAGCATAATCGTGCGAATGCCGGTAAAGCGTCTAAATACCACAAGCAAAATATTTAAGGCTAATGCGAGTAAGACGGCATAACCCACCCAAGCATAATTATCCGCCATAGTTTCAATGGTGGCTTGCATACTGGTGTAGGGGTCAATCACTGCGCCTGTTAAGCCGTGATATTCGGATAATTTTTCAATGATTGGTTTAAAACCTTTTACTAATTCACCGGCTCCCACTTGAACGAGCATAAAACCAACAATCGTTTTAATCGTTCCTTTGATAATGGTTGTTGTATCCTTACGGAGAAGAATATAGCCAATACAGGCAACAATACCTAATAATAGTGGTGCTTTATTAAGAACCTGATCCCTAAAAATAATAAATAGCTCTAATAACGTTTCCATAACAGAACCTCTGTTGACTTTGATTAAAATGGAAAATACTTCGTGTTTGAATTCATTTCGAATGATCTCGAAAAAGAAATCCAGCAAATAATAGCAATTATTTTTGAATAAAAAAGAGTGGATTTGATTTTTTGTGAGCGATATCACATTTTATTTTCATAACCTTATAAGTGCTAAGGGTTTTATTTATTTAGCTTAGTGAGCTAATCTTCTCCTATTTTTAATTGCTTATTTGTTCTATTTTGTAGTAACTAAAAGACAAATTGAGATCTTGTTCACAAATTTTAGAAAAAGTGTTTTACAAAATGAAATGATTTGATATGATTGGTTTTGATTATTTTGATAACTAAAGGAGTTAAATATGAGCAAAATTCAAGAAATTACCCGTGAAAGTTGGATTCTTTCTACTTTTCCTGAGTGGGGAACCTGGCTAAATGAGGAGATTGAGCAAGAAGTTGTGCCTGAAGGCAATTTTGCGATGTGGTGGCTGGGTTGTGTGGGGGTTTGGATCAAAACACCGGGTGGCGCAAATCTTTGTATGGATTTATGGTGCGGTCGTGGCAAAAGCACGAAGAAAGTGAAAGATATGGTGCGAGGTCACCAAATGGCAAATATGGCGGGTGTTCGTAAATTACAACCAAACTTGCGCGCTGCACCAATGGTGTTAGATCCGTTTGCAATTAATGAGGTGGATTTTATTCTTGCTTCTCACTACCACAGTGATCATATTGATGTGAATGTGGCAGCAGCGATTGTCAATAACCCTAAATTAGATCACGTGAAATTTGTTGGTCCTTGGCACTGTGCGGAATTATGGAAAAAATGGGGTGTGCCTGAGGAGCGTATTATTGTTGTTAAACCGGGCGATGTGGTGAAATTAAAAGATGTGGAAATTCATGCGCTTGATTCTTTTGATCGCACTTGTTTGGTGACCTTGCCGGTTGAAGGTGCGGAAGAACAGGGGGGTGAATTAGCCGGTCTTTGCCCATCAGATGAAGAAATGGGACGCAAAGCGGTAAACTATGTGTTCAAAACACCGGGTGGTAATATTTATCACGGTGCGGATTCTCATTTCTCAATCCAATTTGCTAAACATGGTAAACAATTTGATATTGATGTTGCGCTTAATAACTACGGTGAAAATCCGGTCGGTATTGCCGATAAGATGACTTCTGTTGATTTATTACGTATGGCGGAAAGCTTGCGTTGTAAAGTCATAATTCCGGTTCATCACGATATTTGGACAAACTTTATGGCAAGCACTGACGAAATTATCCAATTATGGAAAATGCGTAAGGAACGTCTGCAATATCAATTCCATCCATTTATCTGGGAAGTGGGCGGTAAGTATGTTTACCCACGTGATAAAGATTTAATTGAATATCATCACCCTCGTGGCTTTGATGATTGTTTTGAACACGAACCTAATATTCAATTCAAATCAATGTTATAACAAAAAAAGCCACCTTTTTTGCTTGAAGGTGGCTCATTTTTTGTTCATTATTAGCAGTGGCATCAAAGAAATAGCAAGGAAAATATAATGAACGAAAATTATCGTCATCGACGATTGTTACAATTATTACTTGAGAAAAAAGCACTTTCGACAACAGAAATTGTTGATCAACTTGAGATTTCACCGGCAACAGCAAGACGGGATATTAATAAATTAGCACAGCAAGGTCGATTAAAAAAAGTACGTAACGGCGCAGAGTCAATACAGTCTTTTCCTGCTGATTATCAATATAGTCCGGTTATTCATAATATTGATGAGAAACAACGCATTGCTCAGGCTGCAAGTCAATTATGTCAAGATGGTGATTCGATTATTTTGACGTGCGGTTCAACAATGAAGATGCTAGGCGATCATTTATGTGGAAGAAAATTGCAAATCATCACAAATTTTATTCCTCTTGCTAATAAATTAATTGAAAATAATCATGAAGATATCGTGATTATGGGCGGTCAGTATAATCGAAATAAAGCGATTACCCTTTCCCTTAATCAAGGAGAAAGTCCGTATGCTGCCAATATTATGTTTACCAGCGGAAAAGGTTTTACCACCGAAGGATTATATAAAACCGATATGATTATTGCTAATTCTGAGCAACGATTATCTGCTAAGTCCGGTAAATATGTGGTATTACTGGATAGTACAAAATTAGGACGACAAGTCGGTATGCTATTTACTAAATTGCAAGATATTGATTTATTAATTACCGGTAAAAATGCAGATCCTGAGTTCATTCGATCATTACAAGAGAAAGGTTTATCAGTAATGCTTGTTTAGATGTCTTAATGCAAAGATTAATAAATGAAAAAGATATTCATTGTATTCGTATATTAAAATCGAATACGTTATTTATACCTCAAACCTTGATAGGAGTATTTAGTGAGAAAACATAAACTCGGCATCTATGAAAAAGCCCTACCCAAAAACATTAGTTGGCAGGATCGCTTATCTATTGCAAAAGCTTGTGGTTTTGATTTTGTTGAAATGTCTATTGATGAAACGGACGAACGTTTGGCTCGTTTGGACTGGAGCAAAAAAGAACGGTTAAAATTAGTAAAAGCCATTGTTAATACCGGGGTGACGATTCCCTCTATGTGCTTATCTGGGCATCGCCGTTTTCCTTTCGGTAGCCGTGATGAAGCCACCCGCCAAAAAGCCTATGAAATTATGGAAAAAGCGATCCAATTTGCGGTTGATACTGGCATTCGCACTATCCAATTAGCGGGTTATGATGTTTATTATGAAGAACAAGATGAGGGCACTATCCAACGTTTTCAGCAAGGGTTGGAATGGGCGGTAGAACTTGCTGCCAGTAACCAAGTTACGCTTGCAGTAGAGATTATGGATACGAAATTTATGAGTTCGATTTCTCGTTGGAAAAAATGGGATGAGATGATTAAATCACCTTGGTTTACCGTCTATCCTGATTTAGGCAACCTTTCTGCGTGGAATGATAATGTTGCTGAAGAACTTAAACTTGGCATTGATAAAATTTCTGCTATTCATTTAAAAGATACTTATAAGGTAACCGAAACCTGTGTCGGTCAGTTCCGAGATGTGCCGTTTGGTGAGGGTTGTGTTGATTTTGTTGCTTGTTTTAAAACCCTTGCTGAATTGAATTATCGAGGTGCATTTTTAATTGAAATGTGGACGGAAAAATCGGATGAACCTATTGCGGAAATTATCAATGCCCGCCGTTGGATTGAACAAAAAATGAAAGAAGGAGGTTTCCAATGTTAGATGCATTAAAAGAAAAAGTACTGAAAGCAAATTTAGCTTTACCAAAACACCAATTAGTCACCTTTACTTGGGGAAATGTGAGTGAAATTGACCGCACTTCTAATCTTGTGGTGATAAAACCCTCCGGTGTAGATTATGAAGTAATGACCGCAGAAGATATGGTGGTGGTGGATTTGTTTACCGGTGATGTTGTTGAAGGAAATAAAAAACCGTCTTCTGATACGCCGACACATCTTGAGTTATATCGCCGTTTCAAAGATATCGGTGGAATTGTTCACACGCATTCTCGTCATGCGACAACTTGGGCACAAGCCGGTGAAGATTTATTAGCACTGGGCACTACGCACGCTGATTATTTTTATGGCACAATTCCTTGTACCCGCAAAATGACACCGTCAGAAATTCAAGGTGAGTATGAATTAGAAACCGGGAAAGTGATTGTCGAAACGTTCCAAAAACGCAATATTGATCCGAATCAAGTACCGGCTGTATTAGTCAATTCTCACGGTCCTTTTGTGTGGGGAACCGATGCGGATAATGCCGTACACAATGCCGTGGTGTTAGAGGAATTGGCTTATATGAATCTATTTAGTCAAGTGCTAAGACCAAGTTTAGGCTCAATGCAACAAGAATTATTGGATAAACATTATCTTCGTAAACACGGTAAAGATGCCTATTATGGGCAATAGTATTAACAATAAGGCGGTTTTTTTAACCGCCCTTTTTCAATCAAAGAGGGATAAAAATGAACTATAAAGTCGTGGCGTTTGATCTTGATGGCACTTTATTAAATTCTGAAGGCCGTATTTTGGTAGAAAATAAATCGGCAATTCAAGCCGCTCTAAATAAAGGGATTAAAGTTTTGCTGGTGACCGGTAGACACCACACCGCCGTCAAACCTTATTATCATGAATTAGGTTTAGATACGCCGATTATTTGCTGTAACGGCACCTATGTTTATGATGTTGCAACGGATTCCACGCCTTTTGCCAATCCACTTTCCAAACAGCAGGCGCAATTAATTTACGATGTGGCGGAAAAACATCATTGCCATCTATTAATGTATTCCCGAGATTCAATGAATTATGCGCAACTCAATCCACATATGGAAAAATTTCTCAAATGGGTGGAAACTTGCCCACCGGAAGTTCGCCCTGATGTTCGAAAAGTGGAAAGTATTCAAGAGGTGATTGATTATCATAATCCCATTTGGAAATGTGTCATTAGCGCAGAGAATAAAGCGATTATGAACAATGTCGTGAACGAACTGCCGATTTCTCAATTCAGCTGTGAATGGTCTTGGGTGGATCGCATAGATATCGCCAATGCCGGCAATACGAAGGGCGGGAGATTGCTTGCTTTATTGAAAGAGTGGGGGATAAAACCGCAAGAAGTGATTGCATTTGGTGATAATCATAATGATATTAGTATGTTAAGTGTTGTTGGTTTAGGTGTCGCAATGGGCAATGCAGAAGAGGACGTGAAATCACAGGCTAAACAGGTTACCACATCAAATGATGAGAGCGGTATTGCACAAGTATTAAAAGATGCTCTATCACTCTAATTTTCATTTTTTATCCTAAGACATAACGGCTCTTTATTCCTCTCTAGGTTTTAGTTGTAAAAAGAGTGGTCAATTGAGGCATAGCAGATAAAACGGTTTGGTTTGTCAGGCTATGCCGAATTATTTTTTTAGGGGCTGTACTAGA
>NZ_MLHJ01000068.1 GCF_001998965.1 Rodentibacter rarus | reverse complement strand
CCTACAAGATAACAAAAAACAACGTTGTGCAACTGCTGTATAATACCGAAACACCGAGAAAAATTTTCTATAAAATAACCGCACTTTTTTCAAAAATATCAACATTTTCACTTTACAAAGGATAAATTTTATGCAGAAGCCAGAAGCCAGAAGCCACCAAGATTGTGTCAATGAAACGCAAACACAGCAAGCCTTTCTTAATGATTTAGATGAAAAACTTTGGTCTGCCGCAGACCGTCTCCGCCAACAACTTGATGCCGCCAATTATAAACACATTGTTTTAGGCTTAATTTTCTTAAAATACATCTCCGATAGTTTCACCGCCCAGCAAGAAAAAATCCGTGCGGAACTCACCGATTCCGAAAATCCCCTTTATCTTGACCGCACTTTTTACGATTCGGAAGAAGACTATCAAGAAGCCCTCAGCGCCGAATTAGAAAATCGTGATTACTATATTGCCGATAATATCTTCTGGGTGCCCCCTTCCGCACGTTGGCAAGCCTTACAAGCTGTCGCCCTTTTTAATACCGGCACAGAATTACCTTGGGGTGGCAAATTCGCCGGTGTCGCCCGTTTAATTGACGATGCTTTTGAGACAATCGAAAAAGACAACGCCAAACTCAAAGGCGTATTGCAACGCATTAGTGGCTATGGGGTGAATGAAGATACCCTACGGGGCTTAATTAATCTTTTTTCCGACACCAATTTTACTCAACCTACTTACAACGGCACACCGATTCATTTAGGGGCAAAAGACATTCTCGGGCACGTTTATGAATATTTCCTCGGACGATTCGCCCAAGCAGAGGGCAAACGGGGCGGACAATATTTCACCCCGAAATCTATCGTTTCTCTCATTGTTGAAATGCTTGAACCTTATTCAGGGCGGGTTTACGACCCTGCAATGGGCAGTGGCGGCTTTTTCGTGCAAACGGAACGCTTTATCACCGCCCACCAAGGCAATATCAACCAAGTGTCTATCTACGGGCAAGAATTTAACCCCACCACATGGAAACTTGCGGCGATGAATATGGCGATCCGTGGCATTGCTTACGATTTCGGCAAACACAATGCAGACAGTTTCGCTCAACCGCAACATCTCGATAAAAAAATGGATTTTATTATGGCGAACCCACCTTTCAACGTGAGCGACTGGTGGAGTGAAAGCCTTGCCGATGATCCACGCTGGGCATACGGCATACCGCCGAGAGGCAACGCCAATTTTGCGTGGTTGCAGCATATGATCTATCACCTCTCGCCAAAAGGCAGAATGGCAATGGTTCTGGCAAACGGCTCAATGAGTAGCCAAACCAATAACGAGGGCGAAATCCGCAAAGCCATTGTGCAAGCTGACCTTATCGAGGCAATGGTCGCCTTGCCAGGGCAACTTTTCACCAACACCCAAATTCCCGCTTGCATCTGGTTGTTAAACCGCAACAAAGCCCGCAAAGGTGAAGTGCTATTTATTGACGCCAGCCAAATCGGCTATATGAAAGATCGGGTATTGCGTGATTTCACCCTTGAAGACATCGCCAAAATCGCCAACACCTTCCACGCTTGGCAAAAATCACAAGGCTATGAAGATCAACCTGCCTTCTGCAAATCCGCCAGTTTAGCAGAGATTGAAGCTAACGATTTCGTCCTCACCCCCGGACGATATGTCGGCACCGCTGAAATTGAAGATGACGGCATACCTTTTGCAGAAAAAATGCAAAATCTGACCGCTCTTTTAAATGAACAATTTAAACAAAGTGCGGAATTGGAAGCGGAGATTAAGAAAAATTTGGGAGGATTGGGGTATGAGTGATTGGAAAATGATGAAATTATCAGAAGTTGCCACCATTGTTGGTGGAGGTACACCTTCTTCTTCAAAAACAGAATATTTTGAAAATGGAGAAATAGCTTGGATTACACCAAAAGACTTATCAGGATACAACAAAAGATATATATCAAAAGGTGAGCGTAATATAACAGAATTAGGTTTAAAAAATAGTAGTGCAAAATTATTACCTAAAGATACTGTGTTATTAACAAGCCGAGCACCGATTGGTTATGTTGCTATTGCTAGTAATGAAATATCAACAAATCAGGGATTTAAAAGTTTAATTTTAAATGAAGGTCATATTCCAGAATTCTTTTATTATTTATTAAAAAATAATGTGTATCTCTTGGAAAGTAGAGCAATAGGAAGTACATTTAAAGAAATTTCAGGGCAAATTTTAAAAGATACAGAATTAAACATTCCAGATTTTGATACCCAACAAAAAATAGTTGATATTCTTTCTCCATTAGACGAAAAAATAGAACTCAATACCCAAATCAACCAAACCCTCGAACAAATCGCCCAAGCAATTTTTAAAAGCTGGTTTGTGGATTTTGACCCCGTGCGTGCCAAAGCTAATGCCCTTGCACAAGGCAAAACCCAAGCAGAAGCCGAACTTGCAGCTCAGCAAATCATCAGCGGAAAAACACCGGAAGAATTAACCGCACTTTCCCAAACCCACCCCGATCAATACGCAGAATTGGCAGAAATTGCCAAAGCCTTTCCGAGTGAGTTTGAGGAGATTGATGGGTTTGGGGAAGTGCCGAGGGGGTGGGAGGTTAAAAGGATTGATGAAATTGCGACTGTTATCAAAGGTAAGTCTTACAAAAGTAGTGAGCTTGCAGAATCAACAACCGCATTAGTTACCTTAAAATCATTTAACCGAGGTGGCGGATACCGTTTAGATGGATTGAAAGAGTACATAGGAAAATACAAATATGAACAAGAAGTTTTTTCTGGTGAACTGATTATTGCTTATACCGATGTAACCCAAGCAGCAGATGTAATCGGTAAACCTGCAATGGTAATGTCGGATTCTCGTTATGAACATTTAGTAATTTCTCTCGATGTTGGTGTGGTTAGACCGTTTGATGATGTCTATAAATATTTCCTTTACTGCCTAGCAATGACTGATTCATTTCAAGCACATACAAAATCATTTTGTACAGGTACAACCGTTCTACATTTAGGAAAAGATGCTGTACCAAGTTTTGAATTTGTAAATCCAAATTATGAATTATTAAAGGTATTTTGGAAACAAACATCACCTATTTTTGAAAAAATTAATTTAAATATAGAAGAAAATAAATCTCTTGAAAAAAGCAGAGATTTGTTGTTGCCTAGATTGTTGAATGGGGAAATTTAAAATGGATGCTTATAAAATCTATCATTTCTTAGACAAAATAGCTTTTAATTTAAAAGAAGCAGATGCTGCTTTTAGATTTTATTGTAGTCTTTTAAAAATGAGAAAATCAAACATGAGACTAAAATATTATAACAATTATATATATTCTTTTCATCATGCCACAAACTTAAGTTTATTTGATTTTATAAATAACGCAATTAAAATCACTGAAAAATCAGAAGTAAAAAATATTGAAAGCCATCCTATTAGCTTTCCTTTATTAAGGCATTATTTATTTGAAAAAGGAACTAAAAAGCAACAAATAATCATAAACAAAATAGGAGTTAAGATGATCGAAATAAAAAATAAAATATCTGACGTAAGAAATAAAATTATTGCACACTCAGATCAAAATGTAGATGATAAAATAATTATAAGTAAGGCTAATAGAAGAGATATAAGATATTTATTAGATTTATCAATGAGATTATTAAATATTTATTTAGTCATATATAAATCAAACATACCTCCTTACTTCTTTGATGATGGAATAGATAAAGAATTACTAGATATTTATTTCAAGTTAAAAAATGATAATGATAGAACAAAGAGAAGATTTGAAAATATTAGCATTATAAAAAATATTAACATTGACATACCTTAACAGCAGGGTAATATTCATACATAGAATATTATTAAATAACATAAAAACACTTTACAGTGATATTTTCACGCATGAATTTATACGGACACACGCAGTGTGTCCCTACTGGATATCTGGGGTATGAAATAGATTTTGGTTAATTAAATATTGATATTATGAAACATAAAAAACATTAAATAATGTGATTGGTAGGGACACACTGCGTGTGTCCGACATGTATCCGAAATCAAATTCTAACCGAAATAAAATAAACACGAATAAATTAAATATTGGCATTATCAAAAAAACATTAATTGATGTCATTGACACGGACACACTGCGTATGTCCGACACGTGTCCGAAATCAAATTTTAACCCAAATAAAAATAAACACGAATAAATTAAATATTGGCATTATCAAAAAACAAAACATTAACTGATGTGATTGACACGGACACACGCAGTGTGTCCCTAGTGGATATCGTGGGATATGAAATAGATTTTGATTAATTAAATATTGATATTATAAAACATAAAAAATATCAAATAATGTGATTGGTAGGGACACACTGCGTGTGTCCGACACGTGTCCGAAATCAAATTTTAACCCAAATAAAAATAAACACGAATAAATTAAATATTGGCATTATCAAAAAACAAAACATTAACTGATGTCATTGACACGGACACACGCAGTGTGTCCCTACCGGATATGTGGGATATGAAATAGATTTTGGCTAATTAAATATTGATATTATAAAACATAAAAAATATCAAATAATGTGATTGGTAGGGACACACTGCGTGTGTCCGTATTTGATAGGTTTTAATAAAAACAATCTATTTTCCAATTTATAACATTGTTTTCAATGTAATGATAAATATGCGTAAATGCTTTTTCCGTTCTGATAATATGTTCGTGATAACGAGGTTGCCATTGAAATGGTATTTGGTTTTTAATTGCAAAAGAGGTTAAAGAGGCTTTAATACCACGAACAATTGAGGCTAAATTTTTACATTGCCCATAACCGAAACAATGCTGATGTTGATTTATATGGCTATTTATAATAATGATTAAATGAAAATGATTAGGCATGATAGTATAAATTGGTATTTCAATAAATTGATCTGCTCTTAAATTTATTGTGTTTTGAATAATTTTTTGTAATTCCATTCCCAGTGATGATAAATACATTTTTTGATTTTTTATTTCACCAAAATAATGAATTTTATCTTGGGTACAAACAGTGACAAAGTAACAACCATTTTGATAACTATCCCATTTTACGCGAATGGTTTTCCGTTTTGGTTTATTCATATTTTATTTCTAGGCTCAACATAATATAAAGAAGTCATAACTTAATTAAAAATAAAGATTTTTTAAATCGCTGAATATAAGGTTTACGATCAAGATCGCAAAATTTGAGGAACAATTTATGCTCAACGAAAACGACATCGAACAACTCACCCTCTCCCGCCTACAAAACCTCGGCTGGGAATATCGCTTTGGTAAAAATTTACCGGTTTCCGAAGGGAAATTTTTCCGTGGAGATTTAGACGGGGTGGTATTTGTGGAAATACTCAGACAAGCAGTGAAAAAACTGAATCCCCAATTGCCTGAAAGTGCGGTTGATTTTGTGGTGAAATTTGTCGCCAAAGGCGATATTGGCGAATTGGTCGGGCGAAATCAGGCGTTTTATAAAATGCTACGAGATGGCGTGAAGGTGGAATATCAACAAAACGGTGAGCAGAAATTTGATGTGGCACGTTTGGTGGATTTTGAACATTGGGAAAATAACCGCTTTGTCATGGTGAATCAACTGGAAATTCGCAGCCGTAAAGGGGGCAAGCGGATTCCCGATATTATCGGTTTTGTTAATGGCTTACCGTTGGTGGTGTTTGAGTTGAAAAATCCCCTGCGGGAATCGGCAGATTTACTGCAAGCCTTTAATCAGTTGCAAACCTACAAAGATGAAATTGCTGATCTTTTTGTTTATAACCAAGCCTTGATTATTAGTGATGGACTGAATGCTCGATTAGGATCGCTGTCAGCGGATTTTCAACGCTTTACGCCTTGGAAAGTGGTGGATGAAAAAAACCAAAGCCAGCGGTTGGATTTTGGAGATGAATTGCAAAATCTGCTCAATGGCTTACTCTCGCCACAAAAATTATTGGATTGTATGCGTTATTTTGTGTTGTTTGAACGGGCTTCTAATGGGGCGTTAATCAAGAAAATTGCCGCTTATCATCAATATTACGGGGTTAATGAGGCGGTGGACTCTACCCTTTTCGCCACCAGTGAACAAGGCGATAAACGCATTGGGGTGATGTGGCACACGCAAGGTTCGGGCAAATCCATTTCTATGTTGTTTTATGCGGGCAAACTACTCTCCCAACCTGAATTGAAAAACCCGACAATTTTGGTGGTAACGGATCGTAATGATTTAGATGGGCAACTTTTCCAAACCTTTAGTAACGGTAAAGATTTAATTAAACAAACACCACAACAGGTGGAAGATCGGGAAGCCCTTCGTCAATTATTAAGCGAACGTGAATCCGGCGGGGTGTTTTTTACCACCATTCAAAAATTTGGCTTAGAGGAAACGGAAAGCCAATTCCCTGTATTGAACACTCGTTCTAATATTATCGTGATAAGCGATGAGGCACACCGCAGCCAATACGGTTTAACCCAAAAATTACACAACGGCAAATATCAAGCAGGCTACGCCCGCCATTTACGGGATGCTCTGCCCAACGCCTCTTTTATCGGCTTTACAGGAACGCCCATTAGCCTTGAAGATAAAGATACACAGGAAGTGTTTGGACGATATGTTTCCATTTATGATTTGCAAGATGCGGTGGAAGACGGGGCAACGGTGCCGATTAGTTATGAGGCAAGACAAATTCAGCTTGCAGAGAAAACCGATCACGAGGCGTTATTTGGTGAAATTAATGAATTGTTAGAAAACGAAGACCATCCCAAATTACGGCTTCGAGAAAAATTATTAGGTTCCGAAGCCCGATTGCGAGATCTTGCTGGGGATTTTGTTAGCCATTTTACCAAACGTAATGAACAGCAGGACGGCAAAGCAATGATTGTGGTTTCCAGCCGTCAAATCTGTGTGGATTTATACAATCAAATTACCGCACTTCGTCCTGAATGGCATTCTGATGATATCAATCAAGGCACAATAAAAATTGTGATGACCGGTTCTGCGTCAGATGCCCCTGAAATGCAAAAGCATGTTTACAGCAAACAAGAAAAGCAAACCTTAGAACGCCGTTTTAAAGATCCGAATGATCCGTTAAAAATCGTGATTGTGCGTGATATGTGGCTAACCGGGTTTGATGCACCTTGTTGTAATACCATGTATCTCGACAAACCGATGCAGGGGCATAATTTAATGCAAGCTATTGCTCGTGTAAATCGGGTATTTGCCAATAAAAGCCGGGAAAACGGTGGGCTGATTGTGGATTATGTGGGGTTGGCAGAAGAATTAAAAGAGGCAACAAAGCAATATACCAATTCCAATGGAAAAGGGAAAGTGACGGAAAACGTGCAAGACGTGTTCTTTAAAATGAAAGAACAGTTAGAGCGTATCCGCGCTTTTTTTGCCACTCAAATTAATGGGAAGGCTTTTGATGTTCAATCTGCTATCGGTGAAAGCGATCCTTCACGCTTACTTAAAGCCATTGCTCTTGCGGCAAACCATATCAACTCCCTTGATCAACAACCTGATGATAACAAAGTTCATCATCAGCAATGGAAAAATTCAGACGATCCAGAGCCACGCCAAAAAGCCTTTTTAAAAACCGTCAGTAGCTTGAAAAAAGGCTATGCCCTCTGTGGTGCATTAAAAGAGGCAGAACCCTATAATCAAGAAATTGCATTTTATGATGCGGTGCGTGCGGTGCTATCCAAACGTGAACAAAAAGGCAGCGGCACGCAAGAACGGCTTATTCAACTTAAAGCCTTAATCAACCAAAGTATTGTTTCAGAAGGCACGATTGATTTGTTTGAATTGCTTGGTAAAGAACAAACACAAATTAATTTGCTTTCTGATGAGTTTTTGCAGGCGATAAAAAATAGC
This sequence comes from Rodentibacter rarus, assembly GCF_001998965.1. GTDB lineage: Bacteria > Pseudomonadota > Gammaproteobacteria > Enterobacterales > Pasteurellaceae > Rodentibacter > Rodentibacter rarus. Next base: position 23,380 of record NZ_MLHJ01000068.1, on the reverse strand, counting down.
GAAACCAAAAGCCTTTGGGTTTTGGCAATGGAACGCTACTTGAAGCAAGAAATCAAAGCCAAAGCTGGGCGAAACCTTGCTGCACAGAAAGACTTTGAACAACGTTTGCAAGAAGCCTTAAATCAATATCACAACCACAATCTCACAGTGGTTGAAATTCTCGATGCCCTCGTGCAAATGGGACGGGATTTCTCTGAGCGTTTGGGGCGTGGAGAAAAACTCGGTTTAAGCGTTGCCGAATTGGCATTTTATGATGCCCTTTCTCAAAACGGGAGTGCAAGGGAATTAATGCAAGATGAAACCCTTTCAGCATTGGCGAAAGAGATCACCGATATTCTACGAAAATCCGTCAGCATTGACTGGCAGCATAAAGAAGCTGTACGGGCAAGAATTCGACTGCTTGTTCGCCGAGCGTTGCAAAAATATAAATATCCCCCGGATAAAGCAGAAGAGGCCATCACCTTCGTCCTACAACAAGCCGAAGAAATTGCCGATGAATTAACGACAAAATAGAAAAAGGGGCGAAAATTGCCCCTTTTAAGCGGAATAACTATTTCTATCCAATAAAATCTTGATTTATCGCAGTTTGAACAATTGGAATACCTTGTTTATAACAGTCAATAAATTGTTGATATCCTTCTGTAATTTGTTTTTCCGGATAAACGACACTGATTTCCACTTGATTAAAAATATCAGTGTCCAAATAATCTTCTAAAGAAGAAGTTTCTGACCGACTTAAAAAATTCGCCAATAAAGCGATACCCCAAGCACCACCATTAGAGGCGGTTTCCATTGTTGCAAGTGGAATATTTAATGCAGAAGCCAATATCTGTTGAGCAACATTTTCCGTTTTAAAAATACCACCATGCCCAAGGATGCGAGTGATCGTGACCTTTTCTTGCTGTAATAAAATATCCATACCTAATTTCATTGCACCAAATGCAGTATATAAATGCACCCTCATAAAATTGGCTAAATTAAATTTAGCATTAGTTGGATGCAAAAATAACGGACAACCTTTTTCCAGCCCCACATTATGTTCTCCAGAATAAAAGCCGTAGGATAATAATCCACCACAATCGGTATCTCCCTGTAAGGCGTGGAGAAATAGCGTTTCATATAATTCTTCAGTACAGATTTTAATTCCAAATGCTTGTAAACATTCTCCCAGTAAACTAACCCAGGCATTAATATCTGTCGTACAATTTTGTGCATGAGCCATTGCTACTAATTTTCCTGCCGGTGTGGTAACAATATCTAATTCACCATAGACCCTTGATAAGGCTTTTTCCAATACAATCATAGCAAAGGCTGATGTGCCTGCTGAAATATTCCCTGTTTTTTCTTTAATACAGTTAGTTGCCACCATCCCCGTTCCTGCGTCCCCCTCAGGTGGACAAAATGGAATATCTGCCTGTAGAGCCCCAGTAGGATCCAACAATTTTGCCCCAAGTGCGGTCAATTTTCCTGCTGTTTTTCCGGCAATTTGGACTTGTGGTAACACATCTTCAATATGCCAATCATAATTTTTATCTTCAATGAGTTGGTTAAATTGGCTCAACATTGTTTTGTTATAATCTGAAATTTCCGTGTCAATAGGAAACATACCTGAAGCATCACCAATACCAAGATATTTTTCTCCTGTTAATCGCCAATGAATATAACCGGATAACGTAGTTAAGTAAGCGAGTTTTTCAAGGTGAGGTTCTTCGTTTAAAATAGCTTGATACAGATGAGCAATACTCCACCGTTGTGGAATAGGATATTGAAATAAATTCGTTAATTTTTGGGCTGCTGTAAACGTGATATTATTTCGCCAGGTTCGAAATGGAACCAGCTGATTCCCCTCTCTATCAAAAGGTAAATAACCATGCATCATTGCACTAAGACCTATAGCTTTGGCTGTTTTTATTACTGTCCGATATTTTTCTTTAACCGTCATTTGTAAATTTTCAAAGGCAGACTGTAATGTCGCCCAAATTTCTTCTTGATGGTAAGTCCAAATATTATTAATTAAATGATTTTCCCAATCTGCTCCACCAGTGGCTAAAATACGCCCAACCTGATCAATTAATACCGCTTTGACACGGGTTGATCCCAACTCTATACCGATCACGACAGAACCTGTATCAATTAATGTTTTCTCATTTTGCATTTGTTATCCCTACTTTATTTAAATAAACGATACTTTTGTAAGAAAATAAATAAAATAAGTAAAGCGCCCCATAATATCATTGTGATATAACTGCTTACTCCTAACATATTCAAACCACTTTCTATTACTTGTAATAAAACTAAAGCAATCAAAATTCCAACTAACTTACCTTTTCCACCATCAGGATTTACACCTCCCAACACAGATGCCAAAATTGAAATTAATAAATATGAATCACCATAGGATGCTTTAGCAGAATTTAATTTTGACATCATCAATACAGCTGCAAAAATACAAAGAACAGCTGAAATAACATAAACAATCATAATAATTTTCTGAGTATTAATACCTGAATAAAATGTTGCCCTTTCATTATTACCAATGAAATAAATTGATTTACCAATTGTTGTTTTCTCGAGAAAAAACCAAACAATCAGTGCTAAAAATAAAAATATAATCAAAGGAAGAGGAATTAAGAAAAATGTTGTAGAGCTAATAGATAAAAAACTTGCTGGAAAATTAGCGATAGTTGAACCATCTGTCATCAAAATATTTAACCCATTAATTAAAGTCATCGTTCCTAGCGTTGCCAGAATAGGAGATACTCGAATAAGAGAAATTAACACTCCATTAAGCACACCAATAATAAAAGCGCATAATACACTTAACAACAATCCAACCAATAGATAACTAGCACTATCTTGCTTAGTCAAAAAATAAGCAATAATTAATGCACAAGCATTCATTGTTGCAATAATTGATAGGTTAATACCGCTTGTTAGCATTGGAATAGCCATCGCTAAAGTTAAAATACCCAACACCGCAATTTGTGAAGCGATTGATTGAAAGTTAGCGATAGACCAAAATATATCTGGAATTAAAATACTAAATATTGAGATAGCAATAACGAATAATAGAAAGAGATATTTGATAGTATTATCTGATTGTAATTTCATTCTCTTCTCCTTATTTTTTTCTTTGTGTCAATGCTGTGACACTTACACTTAAAATGATAATGCCACCGGTAATAACGGTCTGCCAATAGGAAGAAATATTTAATAGATTTAACCCATTTTGAATAACGGCTAACAAAATAACGCCCATCATTGTTCCTGATAGCGTCCCTTTTCCTCCCGATAAACTTGCACCTCCTAATACAACAGCTGCTAATACGGTTAACTCATAACCAAGTAATGAATCCGGTGCAACTGATTGTACCGTATAAGATTGTACAACACCTGCAAGACCAGCCATTAATCCCATATAACCATAAACAACCAAATATAAATAAAGCAAATTGAATCCCATTCTAGAAGTCGCTTCTTTATTTCCGCCTAGAGCATAAATTTTACGACCTAGCGTTAATTTATTTGTTATTACAGCTGTCAGTAATATTGCAAATATGGCAACAAGAATTTGAAAAGATAATCCGTATTCAAATCCATCTGAAGTGGTTTGTTTAAATAATATAAGCTCTTGTTGAAACCACTCTGGAAAATCATATAACCAAATACCCTTAGTAATATATAACAATCCGCCATAAAAAATATTAAGTGTCGAAATAGTAATAATAATGGAAGGTACATTTAATTTATGAACAATAACACCATTAATCAATCCCAATAAAATACCGACTGTACTAGCAGTAATAAAAACACCAAACAATCCAATATCATATTGTTGGATTAAACTTATCATTATATATTGAGCAATAATAGTCATTGCTGGAAATGAAATATCAATCCCACCTGAGATAAGCACAACAAATAAACCACAGGCCAATATCATTAATATGGCGTAATTATTTATGACATCATAAACGTTTTCAATGGAAAGAAAATCTTGGGTAAATAGGCTTAGTAATGTACATAAGATTAATAATGTAATAAACAAAATTTTATTATGCGGATTTTTCATAAACTAATTCCTCAATATCTTGTTCGGTACAATTTGACGGCATAAATTCAGCGATAATTTCCCCTTTTCTCATCACCAATACACGATGACTATAATAATAGGCTTCTTCTATTTCATCTGTCACAAAAATAACACTCATACCTTGCTCAGCAAGGGATTGAATAATTTGAAAAATCCCTTCTTTATTAGCAAAGTCTACGCCAATAGTAGGTGAGTCTAAAATAATCACTTTAGGATTAATCGCCAACCACTTGGCAATAGAAACTCGCTGAGCATTACCGCCTGATAATGTATTAACCGGGAGGTCAGGATCAGATACTTTAATCTTTAATGATTGAATAAGTTGATGCGTATATTGACGGGCTTTATGTGCTTGAATAATACCAAAAGGATTAGCAATGCGTTTAAATATGGTTGAAATAATATTATGATGAATGGATTCCTGCATAATCAGCCCTATGTTCATTCGATCTTCCGAAACATAAACAATCCCTTTTGCAATTGCCTCACGGTTATTGTTAATTTTTGTTGGTTCGCCGTTTAAATAATATTCTCCACTCGTTGGCTGTGTGATACCGAATAAACTCAGACACAGTTCCGTTCTACCGGCGCCTAACAATCCGACTAGAGATACGATTTCCCCCTTTTTAACGGAAAAATGAATATTCTGATATTGATCAGGCAAGGTCAAATTTTTTACCTCAAGTACGGTTTGAGATTGTGAAAACTCCGGTAAATTTAACCGCACTTTATTAATTTCGACGCCGCTCATAAGAAAAGCCAAACGTTTTTCATTCATCTCTTTAATCGGATATTTACCAACCATATTACCGTCTTTCAGAACCAATATGCTGTCAGATACCGTCATCACTTCTTTTAATCGATGACTGACAAAAATAATACTAATTCCTTTACTCTTTAGCTTAATCACTACATCAAGTAGATGATTGACTTCTTTTGCCGTTAATGAAGCTGTTGGCTCATCCATAATTAATAATTTGGCGTTTTGCGCTAATGCTCGACAAATCGCGACCAATTGCTGTCTGGCAATAGGTAAATTTTCAACAATGTCATCTAAATTCAAATCCGCATTAATGCTATCAATTGCCTGTTGGGCGATTTCTCGTATTTTTTGCGAATTTACCCACCCCAGTTGTCGATAAGCATTCATTGCGATATTCTCTGCCACACTCAAGTTAGGAAAAAGCGATAAGTCTTGATAGATAACTTGAATACCTTTGTTAATGGATTCTTCCGGCGTTAATTTATTATATTGACTTGCTCCAATCTGGATTTCCGCTCCCTGATCCGGTTGATAGACTCCCGACAAAATCTTGATTAATGTTGATTTCCCACAGCCGTTTTGTCCGGCTAAACAAAGTGCTTCGCCATAATTTAATGATAATTCAATCTCATTTAAGGCTTTTACACCATTAAAAGTTTTATTAATATTACGCATTGAAATAAAAGACATACAATCTCCTTTGGCGAAAACCGGGTTCAAAATGAACCCGGTAACGTGTTGATTAATACAATTTATCTATATTTTCTTGGGTCACTTTTAATACATTATGGAATTGTAATAGTTTTTTCTCTTGATCTACTTTAGCTTGAGCAACATTTGGAATGACCAATCCCTCTTCAATTTTTTCTCCTTTCAATACTTTTGCTGCCACAGCCGCTAAGGCATAGCCTGCACTCGCCGGATCGTAAGTAATACCCATTGTGATATTACCGCTCTTAATTAAAGAAGCTGCTTGTGAAGGAATCATCATACCGAAAACATGGAGTTTATCCTTTAATCGTTTTTCTTTAACAGCGAGTCCAGCACCAATCGGTCCTTGTGAACCAAAAGAAATGACAGCTTTAAGATCTGGATGAGCTTTCACCAAATCAATCGTTGTACGGCGTGCATCATTAATATTTTCTGCTACCGGCATTCTACTCGTCACCTCAAACATATCCGGATAATGCTCTTTTTGATATTTCACAAAAAGATCAGCCCAAAGATTATGTTGTGGTACAGTTAAGCTACCAACATAGAGGACATAACCCCCTTTACCTCCCAATGATTTTGCAACCTCCTCCACATAATCGGCTGCAAATTGGGCATTATCAATAATTTCAATATCCCAGTCAGCACTCGGTTGACCAACCGATTCATTAGTTAATATCACAATACCGTTTTGTTTCGCTTTTTTCAGTACAGGTTCTAAGGCACTAGCATCATTAGGTACAATAGAAATCGCACTGACTTTCTTAGCAATTAAATCTTCAATTAATTTTACCTGCTGAGGTGCATCGGTATTGGACGGTCCCACCTGATAAGCATTGATATTATTATCTTTGCCCGCTTGAACAACACCTTCAGCCATGCGGTTAAACCAAGGCATACCGTCAATTTTTGAGATATTTACCACATCACTTGCAATCGCTGAACTGCAGCAAGCAAATGTAAAAAGACCTGAAAATAACAAATGTTTAAATGTTGGCTTTTTCATAAGATTTTCCTCATAAAATGAATAATTCCTTAATTTACAACTACAATTAAGGCTATTAAACATCTTAGTAATTTAATTCAAAAAGCATAGGTAACTTTCTGTTAAAGATATGGAAAAATCCGCTATAACAAATAAACTGAGAAGTGGATCACATTTCAATTTCGCCACTCAGCTCACCAATACGGAATTGAGAAGGTGAAAGTGCGGTATGTTTTTTAAAAATTTTTGAAAAGTAAAGCGAATCTTCATAACCTAAGGATTTGGCAATTTTACTTATCGATAAAGTAGAAAAATAAAGTAATTTCTTCGCTTCGCTAATACGTTGCTGCTCACGCCATTGGATTAATCCGACTCCCAAAGATTGTTTAAATAAATGTGAAAGACGAGATTCTGATAGAAAGACTTGGTTGGCGAAATACTCAACACTAAAATTTTGTGACAAATTTTCTAAAATCAGATCACAGACCCTTAATATTCTGCTATCAATCGGTGGAGACTCTTTGGCATTTTCCACTGAAACACATTTCATTAATAGATATTCCAATAAAGCAGAGCTCATTTCCTTCTTAAGTAAATCATTTGACTCGGATTCTTGTGCAATCTTGCTAAAAAGCTGGCTAATTTCTTGAAAAGAAACCGTCTCACTGATGATAATACGCCCTATATTTTCTCTACAACTTGTCCAGTTCAACCATTTTAACCACTGCGGTTTGGGATGAAAATAAATCCATTTATAATGCCAATATTGGCATTCTGGTTGGCGATAATAATGCTGAATTGTATTCGGTGAAAACAATACAAGTTGTCCCCGTTTAACAGCGAAATGCTGTTTCCCATCAAATATTTTTCCGTGTCCAAAAGTCGTGAGCTGTAACATATATCCTTTCATACCTTCCGGACGATCAACAATAAAATCCAGATAATTTCCCTTTTCAATTTGAGTAATTCCAGCCACTAAATCTAATGCAGCATGACGATCCGATAATTCTAATCCATAAAATTGCATAAAAATGAAATTCTTTAATCCATAAATGTTTTCTCATTTAAAACTAACCGCTCTTTGAACGCAATAAAAAAATGCCCTAATAAAGTAGAACATTCGCCCTACAACAAGCCGAAGAAATTGCTGATGAATTAACGACAAAATAGAAAAAGGGGCGAAAATTGCCCCTGATATACTGAAATGAAATTATGAGTTGACTTTACGGCGTGCAATAACCGCATCAGAAAGTTGTTTGAGTAAGATTTCTGTATCTTCCCAACCAATACAGGCATCGGTGATGCTTTGTCCATAGGTGGCAGCTTTGCCGTTGACTAAATCTTGACGACCTTCCACTAAGTGGCTTTCAACCATTACACCAAAAATCTGTTTTGATCCACCTGCGATTTGTTGGCAGACATCTTCACAAACTTCCATTTGTTTTTTGAATTGCTTGCTGCTGTTGGCATGGCTGAAATCTACCATCACATGAGGAATACGACCGGTTTTCTCAATTTCAGCACAGACTTTTGCCACATCTTCGGCACTGTAATTTGGACCTTTATCGCCACCGCGTAAAATGATATGGCAGTCTTCGTTACCTTTGGTTGAAACAATGGCAGAATGGCCAAATTTTGTAACCGATAAGAAATTATGAGGCGATTCTGCCGAACCCACCGCATCTAATGCGACTTTTACGCCACCATTTGTGGCATTTTTAAACCCGACGGCACAAGATAAACCGGAGGCCAATTCACGGTGAACCTGTGATTCGGTCGTGCGTGCACCAATCGCTCCCCAGCTCATAAAATCGGCGACATATTGTGGGGTAATCATATCCAAAAATTCACCGGCAGAAGGGACGCCAAGATTATTAATATCAGAAAGTAATTTACGGGCGATGCGTAAACCATCATTCAAACGATAAGTATCATTTAAGTAAGGATCGTTGATTAAACCTTTCCAACCTACTGTGGTGCGTGGTTTTTCAAAGTAAACACGCATAATAATTTCTAAGCTGTCTTTGTATTTATCACGCAAAGGTTTTAAACGATTGGCATATTCCACGGCAGCTTTTGGATCATGAATAGAGCAAGGGCCGATAACCACTAATAGTCTATCATCTTTGCCATGAATAATATTATGTGCCTCTTGGCGGGTTTGTTTAACCAGTGCCGCAGCTTCTTCGCTGGCAGGGAATTTTTCTAATAAGGCGATTGGCGGTAAAACCTGATCAATCTTTTCGATACGCGTATCATCATTTGCGACAACGATTTTAACTTTTTCTTTTGTCATACATCACTCTCTTTTATTTTTAAATATTGTGTTTGAAAATTGCAAATACTCTACACTTATTTCTTGTACTAGTAAACTAGTTCATTGTGAAATGATTTACGTTTGTTTAATGACTACTCAACACTCGAGCCGGTTGGAGTTTGGCTGCCCGACTTGCCGGATAAAGGCTCGCCAAAAGACTTAAGACTAACGCTGCCACTAAAACTAACAAAACATCTTGCCAATGAAGCTCGCTAGGAAGAAAATCGACAAAATAAATGCCATCCGATAGCAATTGCTTTCCGGTTAAATATTCTAAGCCTTGAATAAGCGAAGTTAAATTCAACGCTAAAATGACGCCAAGAACGATGCCTATTAAACACCCTTTCATTCCTGCTTGCAAGCCGTACCATATAAAAATACGTTTAATAAATCCATTATTCGCACCCAGTGTACGCATAATAGCAATGTCGCCTTGTTTATCTTTGACGGCCATAATCAATGTGGAAACAATATTAAAGCAAGCCACCCCGATCACAAGCACCATCGCAATATACATAACGGTGCGGATCAGTTGAATATCACGATACATATAACCGAATTTGGCAATCCAGTTTTGCACATAAAGCAACTGTGGATAATCGTTCAGCTCAGAATAAGTCAGTGATTGAACCTTAAAAGGATCGGCAACTTGAAGCTCTACACCGTTAATTTGATCTGCCCGATAGCCCAGTAAGGCTTGTGCCTGTGGCAATGAAAGTAGGGCATAACTGTGATCAAGCTGACCGTCTAAACGCAAAATACCCGTGACTTGCACACGCTCTCGATGGGGTTGGGATAATTGTGCTTCCTCATTAGGTTGTGATATCAGCAAAGAAACCCAATCTCCCTCTTTCACCTCAAGGGCTTTGGCAATACCGGAACCCAGTACTAATCCACCCTCTTTTGCAAACTGTTGCCAGCCATCTCCCTCCACAAACTTTCCGAGTGAACTCACTTGATCTTGTGCAACTTTATCCACCCCTTTCACTTGCACGACTTTGAGTTTATTGCCGTTTTCAACCAATGCCGTGAAACTGACAAAAGGCGAAAGTGCGGTGATTTTTTCATTCGTTTTTAACTTTTCTGCAAGGTTTTGCCAATGATTAATGGTTTTCTCATCGGCACTTTCATTCACCGTGATTTCAGCATGGGGAACCACCGCTAAAATACGTTGATTTAATTCCCGCTCAAAACCGTTCATGGCACTTAACCCTACAATCAACACAGCCACACCTAATGCAATGCCAATCGCTGAGAATTTGGCAATCAGTGCCACTAGGGGATTTTTTTGCTTACCACGCTGATAACGCCAGCTAATAAAAAACGGAGTATTCATTAGACGCCTTCCCTTAATACCCCATCTTGCATCGTTAGACAGCGGGATAATTTTTCTGCTAAAGCCATATCATGGGTGACTAACAAAAAAGCGATATTTTGTTCCTGATTTAATGTTTGAATTAACTCAAAAATGCTTTCCGTGGTTTTATGATCCAAATTTCCCGTGGGTTCGTCTGCCAACACTAAAGCAGGATGATTAACCAACGCCCGGGCAATGGCAACGCGTTGACGCTCCCCTCCTGAAAGGGCTGAGGGGCGATGAGTAATACGATGACTTAATCCCACTGCATTGAGCATTTTTTCAGCACGATCTTTCGCCTCTGTTTTATTTTGGCGACCAATCAACAGCGGCATCATCACATTTTCAAGGGCTGAAAAATCTGCCATTAAATGATGAAATTGATACACAAAACCCAAATGCTGATTTCGCAATTTTGCCAACTCTGCTTCAGAGGCTTTTTGCAGTGATTGACCTTTGATGAACACTTCCCCACTCGTTGGCTGATCTAATCCGCCTAAAGTATGCAACAGCGTGCTTTTCCCTGAACCGGAGCTGCCCACAATAGCCACCAATTCATTCGGTTGTATCGCAAAAGATACCCCTTTGAGTACTTGAGTTTGGTTATCACCTTCTTGATAAAATTTACTGATATTTTCGCACTGTAATAGATACTGACTCATACTTTACTCATAGCGTAATGCTTCCGCCGGTTCTGTTTTTGCCGCACGATAAGCTGGATAAATGGTTGATAATAAAGATAATAAAAGAGAAAAAGCAATGACAAAGCAAATTTGCCCTCCCTCTAATGTGGTGGGTAAAAATACACCGTTTGGATTGATCGCAGCGATGATCGAGGTCAAATTCAGCGTAATCAACACCCCCAATAGCGCCCCAATTAAGGTTCCGACCAATCCCACAAGCAGCCCTTGATAAATAAATATCGAACGCACTTTCGATTTTGTTAAGCCTTGGGTTTGCAAAATGGCGATTTCCCCTTGTTTATCCACCACCATAAGGCTTAGAGAAGTGACAATATTAGAGATCGCCACCACAATAATAAGGCTAATTAATAACCCCATCATATTTTTTTCCATACGCACCGCTTGGAAAAATTCACCTTTTTGTTCCCGCCAATCGGTGATTTGTTGCTGAGGGAAATAGGCAGGCAATTCCGTAATTAAAAAAGGATCGGTCAAAAATAAACGGTAACCCTGTGCTTGTTCCGGTTGAATACGCATTAATCGCCCGATATCCGATAAATTGGCAAAGGCTTGATAACCGGATGCTTCGCTATAATCGAAATAAATGTCACTTACCGTAAATAAACGCTGCATAGGCACTCGCCCAAAGGGGGTGTATTGGCTATTTTCCGTTATCATTAAACGAATTTTATCGCCCACATTAACCCCCAGTTTTTCCGCCAACTGATTGCCAATCACCAATTTAAATTCACCAGCGGGCAATAAGCTGTCAAAAGAAACCTGATCTAGGCTTTCCAATAAAGGATCATCAGAAAAGGCTTGTATGCCAATCACCTGCCCGGCACTCACGCCTTTGGCGGTTTGATAAATCACCTTTGTAGTGTTAATCGGCACGGCTTTTTGCACAAAGTGCGGTCGATTTTCTAACGGTTTTTTTATCGAAATCGGTTGTGCTTGGCTCACAATGGCATGGGGAATGGAGGAAAGCACTTGTTGCTTTTGATAGCCCTCCAATCCATTCATTACCGAAAGGACGATAATCAATGCCATCACACCTAAAACAATGCCTAAACTGGCGAGGTTCGTGACTAATCGACCGAAGCGATCTGCACTTTTCGCTCGCCAATAACGTAAGGCAATAGAAAGAGAAATGGGTAAATTCATATTACTTTTGGTTTAATTGTGCGACAAATTCTTCCATATTTTGCGTCACTTTTTTCACTAATGTCGTCACCGCACTATCACTCGCCCAAGCAATATGAGGCGTGATAATTAAGTTTGGCATAGTTTTTGCCGCAATAATCAATGGATTGTCTTTTTCCGGTGGCTCTTTAATCATCACATCTAAGGCTGCCCCCCCTAAATGCCCACGGGTTAATGCGTTTAATAACGCCTTTTCATCCACCAAAGGACCACGTCCGGTGTTAATTAAAAACGCCCCTTTTTTCATTTGTGACAGGGTTTCTGCATTGATTAAATTTTCAGTGCTTGGTGTTAATGGACAATGCAGCGTAAGAATATCCGCTTGCTTTAGTACCTCATTAAAAGGGGTATATCCCTCACGGCAAGTTGTTGCATCTTTATGCTCGGCATAAAGCACATTCATTCCCAAAGCTTGAGCCAAACGCCCCACTTCCGATCCTAAACAGCCTTTTCCTACCACTCCTAAGGTAGAACCCCGCACATCAGTAATGGGATAATCGAAGTAACAAAACTGTTGGCTTTCACCCCATTTTGCCGATGTTTGATCACGCAGCCAACCGGCAAGGCTGTGTTTTAAAGAGAAAATTAACCCCAACACATGCTCCGGCACAGTGACGCTTGAATACCCCGTTACATTTTTTACTTCAACGCCTAATTCTTTTGCTGCGACTAAATCAATGTTATTGGTTCCTGTGGCGGTAAGCGCAATGAGTTTAAGTTTCGGCAATTGTTCGAGGGTTTTTCGATCAAAAATCACTTTGCTGGTGATCACAATATCCGCATCTTTCGCCCGTTCAATGGTTTGGGAGGCGGAGGTGTGAGGATATTCAATCCATTTATGCTCAAAGTTTGGGCGAGGAATAGGAATATGTTTTGGAATAGCCGTACTGTCTAAAAATACAATTTGCATGATGTTCTCCTTTTTTGAGTTAAAAGTGCGGTCAAAATTTCGGTTATATTGCAAATGCACAAAAAACAGTCATTTCAATGAAATGTGGGGCACACTGTGTGTGTCCGATTATCATCTATTTTATCGCAGACACACTCAGTGTGTCCCTACAAATAAATAGAATATCATCTCAAAAAATCTTCCTATTTTTTAACCGCACTTTGCCATTAAATTGAGGTATCCAATTCCGGGAAAGATTTGACTAAATCGTCAATGGCTTTCATTTGTGAAACAAACCCTTCCAAGGCAGACAACGGCAAGGCTGATGGGCCATCACATTTGGCTTGATTTGGGTTCGGGTGGGCTTCTAAAAATAAACCGGCAATGCCCACCGCTAAACCTGCTCGGGCAAGTTCTGTCACTTGCTCACGGCGACCACCTGATGCTGCACCAAAAGGATCACGGCATTGGAGTGAATGGGTCACATCAAAAATCACCGGGCTTCCTTTTGATACTTTTTTCATCACACTGAAACCAAGCATATCAACGATTAAATTATCGTAACCGAAATTTGTTCCTCGATCACAAAGAATGACTTTATCATTGCCACATTCTTCGATTTTTTCCACAATATTGCCCATTTGACCCGGGCTTAAAAACTGGGGTTTTTTCACATTAATCACCGCACCAGTGCGTGCCATGGCTTCCACCAGATCCGTTTGGCGGGCTAAAAATGCAGGAAGCTGGATCACATCCACCACATCGGCTACCGGCTGACATTGATAAATTTCATGCACATCGGTGATGATTTTCACGCCGAAGGTGGCTTTTAATTCTTGGAAAATTTTTAATCCCTCTTCCATACCCGGTCCACGGTATGAATGAATAGAGGAACGATTAGCTTTGTCAAAAGAAGCTTTAAAAACATAAGGGACATTGAGTTTTTCCGTCACCTTCACATAGGCTTCACACACCTGCATTGCCATATCACGACTTTCAAGGACATTCATTCCGCCAAAAAGCACAAAAGGTTTGTCGTTTGCTACGTCAATATGACCAATTTTTACACATTTGTTTTGCATAAGTTTTCCTTATTAATGAATAGACTGGCGATCTTTACCCATCTCGCCTTTCAGTTCTAAAAGTTGTACCCGAATCAAGGCAGCTGTGGGATCTTTCGGGCATTTATCCACAAAATATTCTAAATCCTTCAATGCTGCAGGATAAGCCCCCATTTGCGCCAATACAATTCCCCGATCACGAATATGGTAGGGATCTTCAGACCAACGAATGAGGTGTTCGATATAACGAAATGCGATCTCATTGTGTTCTTCCCGAATAAGGGCATTTTTGGCAAGCTGCTCAAACCGCTCAGTCAAAAGTTTAAAATCTGCCCGTTCCAGTTCCTGCGGTTGCATTTGTGCACCAAACCCAAAGGTTGCTTCATACAATTGTTGTAATTTTTCTTGAGAAATATCGCTTCCGTTCCAAGGATCGATAAAGATCACTTTATCATCAAGCTCTATGCGTAAAATTAATTGGGTAGGAAAATTGACCGGGTAAATCGGTAAATCAAAGACCTCGGCAAGATATAAGATAATCGCCCCTAGGCTAACCGGCATTCCCTCACGATGTTCTAAAACATAGGGCAAATAGAGATTTCGTGCATAAAAATAATGTTCTGGATCGCAATGAAAGCCCCAGTCATCATAGACTAATTGCAGAAGACGATAAATGCGATCTTCTACTGTCCAATCCGGTGAAATTTCACGACGTGCTTTGCGAACAAAGTGCCCCATTTTGCCACGCAATTGGGCTTCTGAGCTTTCATCATCAGAAACAATATGATAAAAACTCACAAATTTATCGTATAACGCTCTTCGATTATATTTCATAACTTTTCCAAAAACCGTAGGTAACCCGCTCATTGTCACCATAATCACGAAGGGTTGCAATCTTTTCCCAATGATTTTTCGCAAAAATTGACCGCACTTTTTCGCCTTGTTGCCAGCCATGTTCCAATAACAATGCGCCACCCTCATTCAAATAAGCAGGGGCCTGTTCAATGATGTGGCGTAAATCACCATAGCCTTGCTCGGTTGCCACCAAGGCAGAAAGGGGTTCAAAACGCACATCACCTTGGCTTAAATGTTCATCGTTTTCATCAATGTAAGGAGGATTGCTGACAATCAAATCAAACGTTCCTTCAACCTGTTCAAGCCATTGACTTTGGAAAAAAAGCACATTGAGTTGATTTTTTTCTGCATTTGATTTTGCCAATGCCACCGCTTCAGGGATCACATCAACCCCAATAATCGTTAATTCGGTCGCTTGTTTTTCACAGATCCTTGTTAATTCTGAGGCCAAGGCCAAGGCAATTGCCCCTGTCCCCGTGCCAAGATCTAAGAGGCGAAAGTGCGGTGGATTTTTTTGCAGTTTTTCCTTTGCTATCCTCAATGCCTGTTCAACCAAAATCTCTGTATCAGGACGAGGGATTAAAGTGCTTTCCGCAACATTTAATGACAATGACCAAAATTCTTTTTCGCCTAAAATATAGGCAATAGGTTCGCCTTTTAAACGGCGATCCAAAAGTGCGGTTAAATTTGACCGCACTTTTTCCTCAATTTCCGTTTCATCAAAGGCTAAAATCTGTGTACGGGATTTTCCGGTGGCAAACTGTAATAGCACCAACGCATCGGTTTTGCCGTTTTCTTGTGGGTTGGCTTGGTTTAAGGCACTTGAGGCTTGCACCAACCATTGTTGATAATTCATGATTTTGTAGCTTGAATAACCTGAGTACCAACAATTAAATCCGTTAAAGAGCGGCGATCATCACGCACAAGTGCCACAATACCGCTGATAACGATTAAAAAACTCGTCCATACAAGTAAAAGATCGACAAGTTCACGCCCAATATATTTGCCAAAGGATATCGGCTGTTGAGATTGATAATCTAACACTCGTAAACCCAGCCAATGTTTTGCGACACTTTGCCCATAGGTTTTCATAAAATAGATTTGTAATCCTAGATAAAACAGAATAGATAACAAACCGGTAAAATCCCCAAGTACAAAACCAATGGTTAGCACACCCCATAAAAGCACACCATTAATCAAACTGGCAAGCCATCGTTTAAAACGGCTTGCCAGCACCGGCTGTGCGGCTTGAGAATATGAAGAAAATTCTGCATCTTGCATTTTTTTATCCTTTGGATTTTCAACGAGCATTTTATTTTTCCCTAAAAGTAAAAAAGAGCATCTGAGATCAGATGCCCTATCCGTTAATTCGTTTCAGATAATGCCGCCAACTGATCTGCCTGATATTCCGTGATAATCGGTTGGATCAGCTCATCAATTTTACCGTTCATCACTTCGTCTAAACGATAAAGGGTTAAATTAATGCGGTGATCAGTCACCCGCCCTTGCGGATAGTTGTAGGTGCGGATTTTATCTGAGCGATCACCTGAACCTAATAAATTACGGCGCATATCCGTTTGTTCTGCCGCTTGGCGTTCTTGCTCCGCTTGAACAATTCGTGAGGCAAGCACAGACATGGCTTTCGCCTTGTTTTTGTGCTGTGAGCGTTCATCTTGACATTCCACCACAATCCCCGTTGGAATGTGGGTAATACGCACTGCAGAATCGGTGGTATTAACGTGCTGTCCCCCCGCACCTGATGAACGGTAGGTATCAATACGCAAATCCGCAGGATTGATTTCCGGCATTTCCGATTCCGGCAATTCCGGCATCACGGCTACGGTGCAAGCGGAGGTGTGAATACGCCCTTGCGATTCGGTTTTCGGCACACGTTGTACACGATGCCCGCCCGATTCAAATTTGAGCTGACCATACACACCTTCACCGCTAACTTTTACAATCACTTCTTTATAACCGCCCTGCTCGCTTTCGTTAGCGCTAAGCATTTCCACACGCCAGCGTTTGCTTTCCGCATAACGGCTATACATACGGAATAAATCACCGGCAAAAATGCCTGCTTCATCACCCCCGGTTCCGGCACGAATTTCTAAATAACAGTTATATTCATCATTCGGATCTTTTGGCAATAAGAGAATTTGAAGCTGTTGTTCCACCGCTTCGATTTCCCCTTTGGATTCGTCAATTTCCATTTGTGCCATTTCTTTCATTTCCGGATCATCGAGCAACAATTGTGCTTCTTCCACGTTGCGATTAAGCTGTGTCCAGCGATGAAAACATTTCACTACATCTTCCAGTTGTGCATACTCTTTAGAATAAGCACGAAATTTATCTTGATCACTAATCACCGAAGCATCGCCGAGCAAGGCTTCTAATTCTTCATAACGTTCTTTTAAACTTTCAAGTTTTGCAATAATGGATT
The DNA here is from genome assembly GCF_001998965.1 of Rodentibacter rarus. GTDB lineage: Bacteria > Pseudomonadota > Gammaproteobacteria > Enterobacterales > Pasteurellaceae > Rodentibacter > Rodentibacter rarus. The sequence continues at coordinate 6,023 of NZ_MLHJ01000068.1, read as the reverse complement.
CTTTCATCTTCTTTATTCTTTTCTCTTTCAAACCGCCAATAAAATCGGCGTATTCTAGCTGATTTTAGGGAAAATTGACAGCTTAGAAAGTGCGGTCAGTTTTGGCTGCGTTTTTTCAACATAGGCTTTAGCAACGGTATCGAAACCCTAAATCACACCTAGTAGTGAGGGATAAAATGATTAAATTCGAGTAACATCAAATTTGCTTAAATCAATGCGATCTTCTGTGCCATAAAATTCAGCTAAGGCTTTTCGTAACTTTTCCGCCCGTTTAGGCAAGCCTTTTTGTGCATAGATTTTAACTTGTTCATAAACCGCTTGTTTGAAAGGTTGGGTATCCCCGGGATTGCCATTGAGATTATCGGCACTGGCAAAATAACGAAAACCGGCGGCAGTGGCAAGAATCCACTCTAAGGCTTGAGGTTTGACTTCCACTTTTTCAAAATCACGCTGGCGTTCCTCGGAGCGTCCATCCGGTTCATACCAATAACCAAAATCTTCTAATTGACGGCGTGCTTTGCCTGCCACCAGCCAGTGGGCAATTTCGTGCAATGCACTGCTATAAAAGCCCCGTGCAAAATAAATGGCATGATAAGGCACCGCTTCATTTGCCGGAATATAGATGGGCTCTTCACCCCCTTTGACAAGGCGGGTATTGTATTCTTGTTCAAAACATTGATTAAAAATGGCGATAATATCGTCGAGTTGATGTTCCATGACTTCTCCAGCACCGATCCCATAAAAAGGGGCGAATTATATCACCAAAGGCTCATTTGCTCATGTTTATTTTCTTCGGGTAGATTCACGTGTAATCCGATTAATCGTACTGATTTTCCCTTGCTGCGTTGCCAAATTTGCGTTAATAGCTGTTGAAACCCAGCCAATGATAGTGGCAAGCCAGTTTTCTCTAAGGTCGTCACTTGAAAATCCTCAAATTTCAATTTCACCCCAATCTTGCGAAAAGCAGATAACGGCATATTGGGTAGGCTTCGCTCAAGACGCCGAATCAGTTCTTCGTAAAGCTTATCCAACAAGGCAATCCCTTGTGTTAAATCACGAATATTTTCCCTTAGCGTACGCTCTACTCCAACAGACTTACGCTCACGATGAGGCTGTACTTCTCGTTTATCAATTCCATGACTAAAATCCCAAATCCGTTTGCCGATTTTGCCAAATTGGTTGAGTAATATTGTTTGATCTAATTTTTGCACATCACCACAATGCACCAATCCCATCTCGGATAAACGTTGCGATGTAACTTTCCCTACCCCCGGAATTTTCTTTAAGGGTAAAGCTTTGACAAACGCCGCCACCTCATCAGGTTTGATAACAAATTGTCCATTGGGTTTATTCATATCGGAGGCCACTTTGGCAAGAAATTTAAGCGGTGCAATGCCCGCCGAAGCGGTGAGTTGCAATTCATCAAAAATCGCTTGGCGTATTTCTTTCGCAATCCAAGTGGCTGATCCCGAACACTTTTCACAATCAGTCACATCCAAATAAGCCTCATCTAAAGAAAGAGGCTCAATCATATCGGTATAACGGCGAAAAATCTGATGAATCTGCGCTGAAACCTGTTTATACAAAGGCATATTCACCGGCACAAGAATAAGATTAGGGCATTTTTTCACCGCCTGAGCCGTTGGCATCGCACTATGTAAACCAAATTTTCTTGCTTCATAATTGCATGTGGTTAACACACCACGCTGGCGAGAACTGCCCCCCACAGCAACGGGTTTCCCTTGTAGAGAGGGGTTATCACGAATCTCGACCGAAGCATAAAAACAATCCATATCAATATGAATAATTTTGCGGCTGAAAGGCATAAGTCAAAGTGCGGTTAAAAATAGAGGCGTTTAGTATAGCGGGAACAAAACCACTGTTCAACCATACATATAAAATAAGCCTGCATATCGGCAGGCTTAAGTTCGGCAAGAAATGATTAACGTTCGTGAAGTACTTTTTGATCACTAAAACGAATAATTCTGTCGAGCGGGTAAACATCAATTTTAGATTGCGAATCCATAAAAAGTGGTCTGAATTTTTCTTGAATCTGCACAAAGGGAATTTGTAAATTAATCGCAATTGAATGACCCGGCATTAACGGTGATGTCAGTTCAACGTTCATATCTTGGTTATGAACGACCTCACGTTTATTCACATACGCATTCAACCATTGAATACCGGAAATCGGTTTATTGCCTATATTTGTCACCACATATTTAAACACCGCTAACGCCTGTCCGCCCTGATCAACAGTCAATTGACGCGCCTCAACATCAATTGACACAGCCTGTAAAACCGACTTCATTTCAACCGCACTTTCCTTTTTTGAGACAGCTTTTGTACCGTCTTTTTTGATAGGTGCCGCACAGGCATTTATCGCTAAAAACAACGCACTCATTGAAATAATGACAAAAGATTTCAAATTTTTCATTCTATTTTTCCTTTCAATAATAGAGTGGGCAAATTCTAACCTAATAAAAAAGCTTTATAAATAGGCTCTTTTACTTCACATTTTTTTTTGCTAAACTTGCGCCCAATTTGGGGCTGATTCTGGATTCGACGGGATTGGCGAAGCCCAAGGTGCACGTCGAGGTGCGGTAGGCCTCGTAAATAAACCGCAAAAAAATAGTCGCAAACGACGAACAATACGCTTTAGCAGCTTAATAACCTGCATTTAGCCTTCGCGCCCCAGCTTCCGCTCGTAAGACGGGGATCACGCGGAGTCAAACCAAAACGAGATCGTGTGGAAGCCGCCGTTTGAGGATCGAAGCATTAAATGGAATCAAACTAATTTAAGTTTAGCGTGTCCGTCCGCATGCTTAAGTGAAACGAAAGACTGACTAAACGTGTAGCGCTGAAGGTAGAGTAATTTCGGACGCGGGTTCAACTCCCGCCAGCTCCACCAAATTGAAATCCAAACAAATCCAATAAGAACCGACAAAGCCTTGAAAATACTCACTTCAAGGCTTTTTTATTATCCAATGCGAGCCAATGAGATATTACTAAATCCTTGAGTTTTAGTTATACGTTTAGTTATACTGCTCACCAATCAACAAATCACGTATAACTAAAAACTCACGAGGGCTTGATATTTAAGGCTTTGTTGCTGGTTAGATTTTTTTGTTAGTTATACGCAGAAAAGGCGGTTATTTTGGCACGTATAACTAAACCACTCACGAACACAGAGATAGACAAATCCAAGCCTAAAGATAAAGATTACACCCTATCTGATGGATTGGGGCTTTATTTATTGATTAAATCAACCGGTGCGAAACTATGGCGGTTTAATTACTACAAACCGCTAACCAAAAAACGGGCTTTAATTGGATTGGGAAAATATCCCGATGTTTCACTATCACAAGCAAGGGAAAAACGGGAAGAATTAAGGGCTTTGCTTTCTCAAGGTATCGATCCGCAAATCCACTACCAACAGCAAGAAGAAATCAAACACAAAGAATTAACCAATACCTATGAATCGGTTGCTTGGGCGTGGTTCGAGTATCGCAAAACTAAAAAGAACTTTTCGCTTGATTATCAAAAAGACGTAGAAAGCCTCATTAAACGCAATCTACTCCCCCACTTTGGGCACTTGCCTATTTCTCAAATTACCGCCCCTTTAGCCTTGAAAGCCTTTAAGCAATATCAAGACGAAGGCAAATTAGAGAAACTCAAACGCACGATTCAAAAGCACAATGAGATAATGACCTATGCCCTACACCGTGACATTATATCGGTAAACCCTACCGCCAATATCTCAAAAGAGTTTGATAGCCCCACAGTCGAACACTTTAAAACCATCAAGCCGGAAGACTTGAACGAGTTTATTTACACCTTAAATCACGCTCAAATTCACTTACAGACACGTTATTTAATCCTATGGCAACTTCTCACCATGACACGCCCAAATGAGGCGGCAACGGCACGCTATGAGGATATAGACGAAACCACAAGACTATGGACGATTTACATTCAAAAAGGCATTAAAGAAAGCGATAAGGGGCGCATTCATAAAATAACCCTGTCACGCCAAGCCCTAGCCTTACTGCGAGAAATCAAGAAATTAAGCGGTGGCAAAACCTATCTCTTCCCCAGTGTGAAAAATCCTCAAACCCATGTGAACACACAAACCGCAAATGCGGCTATCAAGCGAATGGGTTATGCCGGTAAGTTGGTGGCGCACGGTTTACGCTCCATTGCCAGCACCTACCTTAATGAGCAAGGCTACGATAGCGAATTAATTGAGGTGGCATTATCGCATATGAAATCAGACCGGATAAAAGCGGCTTATGACCGTGGCGAACGATTAGAACAACGATTCAAATTACTGCAGGTATGGGGCGATTTTATAGAGGAATGTTCTCAAGGTGCATTGCCTAAACATCATTTACAAATGGTTGTTTAAATCTGAAATAAAGTGCGGTCAAATTTCACCGCATTTTTCTTTTGACTGTATATAATAACAGGTTATAATCTATTCCAATCTGATATTACACAGACCAACGAAATCCAAACCAATTTACACGGCTAGGCGTGGCTTAATTACCCACTCCGAAAGAGAGTAACCCTATTTATTCTTTGCCGTGTTCTCACTGAATAGGGTACGCATAGGGGCGTTTATGAGTATTAGCAAGTCTTATTTTGTTCTCAATGATAAAAATATTCAACGACTAGAAAAATTTAATTTAGATATAGATAATATTTTTTCTTTCTCAAGAAATGGTGACTTAAATTTATATTTTAGAGCAGAAAAGATTTCACTAGAAATAAAAACTGAATTTAACCAAGTTTTTTATCTAAGTAAATTTATGAACTATAGCTCACAAGATAGAACTTACGATAAATTTTTTAGTGTGGCTGATTATAATATAGATACAGGCAAACACCGGCACACAGAACTAGGCGGCAACCTTTACCATGATGGTGAAGATTTAAGAATGATTCATTTTGAGGGCTTTATTCAAATACCTAGCAGGGCAATTAACGAAAGCGAACAGAAAATTTTACTAGATGAATATTCCTCATATAGATTTTTAGGAGATGAATCTGGTTATACAAATACAGATTTTATTTTAAATTTTTCTTTTCCTAATCATAATTTAGAGATTCCTATTCGTAATACTTATATTTTGGTTAGTGATATTTTTAAACTGGCACAGATGAATTTAATCACAATTCCTAACGAAGAAGATAATAATAAAGACTGTACTATAGCAGAACTACAAGCCAAAATCACCGAGCTTGAAAATCAATTACAGGCGCAGCAAAGTGCGGTCAATTCTGAACCTATTTTAGAATATGAGGGCGATTTACCTGAAAGCACAAACGCCGACAAGCTGGCGGATTTTATAAGCCTGATTATTGATCCTGAATTGTTGGATAATGGAAAATTGCCGACATATAGCACACTTCACACAAGGTTAGGGCACCGATACAAAGACAAGCGAAAAATCCCCTCTAAAAACACCATAGCAAAATATATTAATCAATGTTAGCCGGTTTAATACCGGCTTTTTTATTGCGTTCAATTTGTTCAAAATCCCTAAAAATTAGTTCATTTGTTCATTGAACATAGTTCATTTGTTCAAAATTTCCCCAAGCCCTTTTTATTTTCCCATAATCCCCACTGACACAACGATAGCCCATACAGGTTTATCAATTCTTAATCACTATTATTTATGGAGAAAACACAATGCCAATGAAAACCGCAACAGCACAAAACGCCCACCAGCAAGACAGCATTATCAGACGATATGACGCGATTAGCCGCTTTGGGGTGAGTAAATCCACTTTTTCCGACTGGCAGAACCCGAAATCTAAACGTTATCGCCCTGACTTCCCAAAGAAAATCCAATTAGGCGTAAATTCCGTTGGTTATCTAGAAAGCGAGATTAACGCTTACATTGCCAAACTTGCCGAAAATCGACCATAAGGCGACATTATGGAAACCATCAACACCACCAGCACTTATGAACAGCAGATGTTTATTCTGCGGCGTTTAGAGTGTTAATGATCATGCA
>NZ_MLHJ01000067.1 GCF_001998965.1 Rodentibacter rarus | reverse complement strand
AAAACAACGTTGTGCAACTGCTGTATAATACCGGTGTTTTTTACCGCACTTTTTGTTTTTATTTTTTTGATTAATAAAGGAGAAAAAATGGCTGATCCGCATATTCAATCCCCAATGGATGTTTGGGATAAGATCTCTGTGGTGATTTATCGCACAGGGTTTGTTGTTGCCGTCTTTGGTGTTTTACTGTTGACTTGGTTTCCAAATGAGGCAGAAATTGCGATTTTAATCGCTGCGACTTGCTGTGCCTCCTCTTTGCATATTTACCTTAAACATTTTCGTTTAACCTTTCAATTTGCCACGTGGATTGGCTTAGTTTGCGCTATTTTAGGTTGGAATGAGCTGGCATTAGGCGGTGCATTGGTGACATTAGGGGGGCTTTGTTTTAAAGAATACTTTTGTTTCCGAGTACCGTTATTAAATTTACAGCCCTTTTTTGTAGCAATACTTTGGTTTTTGGGGGTATTTGAAGGTGGAATTCTGACTCGAATTTTATCAATGATTGTTGGCATATTACTGTTATTACTGGCAATTCAAAAATGGCGAATGCCCTTGCATTTTGATATTGGGGATAAAACAAAGTATCAAATTTAGAAAGGAAAGAGCGATCATTTGATCGCTCTTTTTGTTGGATTTAGTGGAGATAGGTAACGATAGCGAAGAAAACTTTTAATAATGAAGCATTAATTAAGTCGATAAAGAATGCGCCCACCATCGGTACTATTAAGAACGCCTTATGAGACGCACCGAAACGGCTTGTAATTGCCTGCATATTTGCTACCGCAGTAGGGGTTGCCCCTAAACCAAAACCACAATGTCCCGCACTCAGTACGATTGCATCATAATCTTTACCCATCGCACGATAAGTCACATAAATTGCGAAAAATGCCATAAATGCCACTTGAATAGCTAGGATAATTAATACATCTGTTGCAAGACCGGCTAATTCCCAAAGTTTTAAAGACATTAAGGCAATCGCTAAGAAAATAGATAGGCCTACGCTACCCAGTACATCAATGGCAGAATCTGCCACACGGAATTTGAAAATATGTGCTAAGGCATTACGGATAATCACACCGGTAAATAAACACCAAACGAAGGTGGGGAGTTGTAATGCGGTGGCTTTTGTAAGGTTATCCAGACATTGACCGATCAATAAACAAAAAGACATCATTGCAATGGTTTCAATGATAGAACGTGTATTGACTTTACGTTGATAGGTTGGGTGCTCAAAGGCTTCTTGCACATCATCCACCTCATCATTTTCCGGATTTTCCCCTTGTTTTTGACGATTTAATAGGAAACGTGCCACCGGACCACCGATGATACCGCCAAGTACTAAACCGAATGTGGCACAGGCCATAGCGATTTCGGTTGCTGCCGGTAAGTTAAATTCTTTGATGAAGGTTTCGGCCCAAGCCGCCCCCGTGCCATGACCCCCGGTTAAGGTGACGGAGCCGGCTAATAAACCATAAGCAGGATCAATGCCCAAAATTTGTGTGGCGATGATACCGATCACGTTTTGGCTGAAAATTAAGGTGGCTGCAACAAATAAGAAAATAATAAGTGGTTTGCCGCCTTTGAATAAGCGGGCAAAATTCGCACTTAAACCGATGGATGAAAAGAAAACCAACATCATTGTGGTTTGTAGATTTTTATCAAAAGTAAATGAAGTCCCCTCTATTTGATACCAAATTGCCAATGCGATAGCGACAATAAAACCGCCGACAACCGGTTCGGGAATGTTAAAGTTTTTGAGTACACTAATGCGTTTTACTAAAAAATAGCCCAATAATAAAACAAGGCTTGCGAGTGAAAGTGTTTGATAAGTATCAAAGACAATATTCACGAAATTTCCTCCTATAGCTGGTTTCGGAAAATTTATACATTATGTTCAGGTTCAATGATCACAATATCCACATTGCTATGTAAGCCACGAGGGAGTGGAGAACCTTTTCTGCCACGTTCTGCTCGGAATTTTTGGAGATCCTCCGGCTTTAATGTGATTTTTCGTTTGCCGGAATGGAACTCAAGGCTGGCTTGATCTGAAATAAGCAATAATTTGACTAATAATTCGCTGCGATCTTTTGCATTCGCCGCAGAAATATTCACAATTTTATTGCCTTTCCCTTTTGATAATACCGGTAAATCTTGTACTGGGAAAATCAACATTCTGCCGGCTGAGGTCAAGGCAACGAGAAGTGCGGTTGAATCTGACAGTGTTTTTGGGGCGAGCACTTTGGCATTTTCCGGTAAAGAAATCAAGGCTTTTCCTGCTTTATTGCGTGCAATTAAATCTTCAAATTGACAAATGAAACCATAGCCCGCATCGGAGGACATCAATAATGTCTGTTGTTCCGGAGCCATAATGATATGCTCAATGGTCGCCCCGACCGGTAAGGTTAATTTACCGGTGAGCGGTTCCCCTTGCGAACGGGCGGAAGGTAAACTTAGGGGATCAACGGCATAGCTGCGTCCTGTGCTATCAATAAACACAGCGGCTTGATTGCTTTTACCATAGGCATGCGCAAGATACCCATCGCCTGCTTTATAACTTAATGTTTTCGGATCAATATCATGTCCTTTCGCACAGCGTGCCCAGCCCATTTGCGATAAAATAACAGTGACCGGTTCTGCCGGTATCATCTCGCTTTCTGAAATGGCTTTGGCCTCTTCACGTTCAACTAATGGCGACATCCGAGGGCTGGCATATTTTTTGGCATCTTCTTGGATCTCTTTTTTAATGAGCGTATTGAGACGGCGTTCAGAACCTAAAATCGCCTCTAAATTTGACCGCTCTTTTTCTAATTCATCTTGCTCTGCACGGAGTTGGTGTTCCTCTAGCTTCGCTAAATGGCGCAAGCGTAAATTTAAAATCGCATCGGCTTGCTCATCCGTTAAATGAAAACGCGCCATTAATTCCGCTTTGGGGTCATCCTCGTGGCGAATGATCTCGATCACTTCATCAATATTTAAAAAAGCAATCATTAAGCCTTCTAAAATATGCAGACGGGAAAGCACTTTATCTAGGCGATATTGTAAACGGCGTGTGACAGTGGTGCGGCGGAAATGTAGCCATTCATTTAGAATTTGTACCAATCCTTTCACTGCCGGTTTATGATCAAGCCCAATCATATTCATATTCACCCGATAGCTTTTTTCCAGATCGGTGGTGGCAAATAAATGCGCCATCAGGGCATCGGTATCCACTCGATTAGAGCGAGGAACGATCACAATCCGAATCGGATTTTCGTGATCCGCTTCATCACGAATATCTTCTACCATTGGCAATTTTTTTGCCGTCATTTGATCGGCAATTTGGGCAATGATTTTAGAAGGCGAAGACTGATGGGGAAGCGCGGAAATAATGATTTCACCGTCTTCTTTTTTCCAGGTCGCCCGCATTTTGATCGAGCCACGACCTTGTTCATAAATTTTACGAATTTCCGCCTTAGGTGAAATAATTTCAGCTTCAGTTGGAAAATCCGGACCTTGCACAATGTTTAACAGATCATCAAGACCGGCTTTAGGGTGATCAAGTAAGTGAACCGCCGCATCGGCAATTTCATTAATATTGTGAGGGGGAATATCCGTTGCCATTCCCACGGCAATCCCTGTCGTACCATTGAGCAAGATATGGGGTAAACGTGCCGGTAAATACTGTGGTTCTTCCAAAGTACCGTCAAAGTTCGGTTGAGAATCCACCGTGCCTTGACCAAGTTCGGAAAGTAATATTTCAGAAATTTTGGACAGGCGTGATTCCGTATAACGCATTGCCGCAAAGGATTTTGGATCGTCCGGCGCCCCCCAGTTGCCTTGACCGTCCACCAATGGATAACGATAAGAAAAGGGTTGCGCCATCAATACCATGGCTTCATAACAAGCGGAATCGCCATGGGGGTGGAATTTACCTAACACATCCCCCACGGTACGGGCAGATTTTTTGTATTTTGCGGAGGCATTTAAGCCCAGCTCCGACATGGCATAAATAATACGGCGTTGTACCGGTTTTAAACCATCGCCAATAAAAGGCAATGCACGATCCATAATGACGTACATTGAATAATTGAGGTAGGCACTTTCAGTAAAAGTGCGAAGTGGCATTTGCTCAATGCCTTCGTAGTTAATATTTGTACTCATATAATTGTTTCGTTTATAAAATTTTCCTAGTTGCTCGCCCCAAAATGATTAAAAATTTGACCGCACTTTATTCATTCTTTTAGATTATTTCTTGGTTGCGCCACTTTCCATATCCGTATGGTTGTGTTGCATTATTCCCCTATGACTGTCGATTTCATAGGGGACAGGTTGCGGTTTTTGTGGGTTAGGATCATTTTTAATCGGTTCATCTTTTAATTTACCGGAATAAATTGACGGATTTTTTTCTCCTGTTACCACAATTTGTCCCATTGTCCCCTTGTTAGCAGCACGAAAAATGGAATGATCCATAAACACATAAGTGCCGGGAGCATCAATTTGGGTTTCGACAATCGTCGCACCACCTGACGGAATCAGCGTGGTTTGTACATTGTGGTTAATTAATGTCCCGCCTTCCACATAGACGTTATCAAACACCGCACCGATTAAATGGAATGATGAAATCAAATTAGGGCCGGCGTTGCCGACAAATAAACGAATTTTTTCACCGGTTTTGGCTTGGAGTGCGTTTTCCCCCATCATTGATCCCACTTTACCGTTGAACAGCACATAATCAGGGCGCTCATCAATGGCTTTGCTCATGCTAAAGGGTTGCAAACCCGGTTCACCAAATCGTCCTTTAACGTAGAATTCGCTTTGCATAATATAAAATTCACGATCGACTTTAGGTAAGCCTTCCTTTGGTTCTACTAAGATTAAACCATACATACCTTTGGCAAGATGAACTGCCACCGGTTGACTACCGCAATGGTACAAATAAATGCCCGAACGCAACGCCCTGAATTGAAATGTACCGGTTCTGGTTGGTGCGGTTTCACTGGCGATGGCTCCGCCCATCGGTGCCGAGGCAGCGTGAAAATCAATACTATGAGACATCATTGAGCTGGCCGAGTTGGAAAGTTGTACTTCTACCACATCGCCTTCCCGTACCCGAATAAAGGGGACCGGCACATTGCCATTAAATGTCCAAAATTTGTATTGTACCCCTTCCATCAATTCCATAATTTTTTCAAGTGCGGTCAGTTTTACCACTACTTTTGCCGGATAATTGCGATCAACGGGTTTTGGCACCTGCGGTGCAAGTGTGATTTCTGCCTCAATTTCAGGTAGTTCTGTGAAGGTTTTTTCCATGGTTTTGCCTTCCGCTTGAGCCGGCATTTGAATTAAACCTGCTCCGAGACTCAATGTGGCAATGCTTAATGTGGTATTCTTAAGAAAATCACGGCGTCGTTCGTTCATTTTTTACCTGCTTTATTGTCAATTACACGGCTAAATCTACTTGATCACCCTTGGTTTGCAACCAGTTTTTGCGATCTTCGGAACGTTTTTTCGCCAGTAACATATCCATCAGTTCTAAGGTTTCTTTGCCTTGTTCTTCTGAATGGTAGGTGAGTTGCACAAGGCGGCGGGTATTTGGATCCATGGTGGTTTCCCGTAGTTGAGCGGGGTTCATTTCACCCAAACCTTTGAAACGCTGAACGTTTGGTTTGCCTTTTTTATTTTTCAAGCGATCTAAAATTGCCTCTTTTTCCCCCTCATCTAAGGCATAAAACACCTCTTTATTCAAATCAATGCGATAAAGCGGCGGCATGGCGACATAAACGTGCCCTTCCTGTACCAATTTTGGGAAATGGCGTAAGAATAACGCACAAAGTAGCGTGGCAATGTGTAAGCCGTCGGAATCCGCATCGGCAAGAATACAGACTTTTCCGTAGCGGAGTTGGGAGAGATCATCATTGTCCGGATCGATACCCAATGCCACCGCAATATCGTGGATTTCAGTCGATCCAAGCACTTGTTCCGGTGACACTTCCCAAGTATTTAAAATTTTTCCACGCAAAGGCAAAATCGCCTGATATTCACGATCTCGGGCTTGTTTGGCAGAGCCACCCGCAGAATCCCCTTCCACTAAGAAAAGCTCGGTTTTCTCCAGATCTTGAGAACCACAATCCGCTAATTTACCCGGTAATGCGGGGCCACTCACCAATTTTTTTCGTACCACTTTTTTCGCTGCACGCAAACGGCGTTGGGCAGAGCTTATCGCCATTTCAGCGAGTTTTTCCGCATCTTGCACATTTTGGTTAAGCCATAGGCTAAAGGCATCTTTTAAAACACCGCTCACAAAGACCGCACTTTGACGAGATGACAAGCGTTCTTTGGTTTGACCGGCAAATTGGGCATCTTGCATTTTGAGCGAAAGAATATAAGCACAGCGATCCCAAATATCATCAGCGGTCAGTTTGACCCCACGGGGGAGCAAATTGCGGAATTCGCAAAATTCTCGAATGGCATCAAGCAAACCTTGGCGTAAGCCGTTGACGTGTGTACCCCCCTGAATGGTTGGGATCAAATTCACATAGCTCTCACCGATTAACTCGCCACCTTCAGGTAGCCATAATAACGCCCAGCTAACCGCTTCATTACTCCCTTTAAATTCGCCCACGAAAGGTTTTTCCGGGAGGGTTTCATAGCCATTGACCGCTTCAATAAGATAGTCGGACAAGCCGTCTTCGTATAGCCAAACATCTTGGGTATTGTTGACTTTATCCGTGAATTTGATTTCCAGCCCGGAGCAAAGCACGGCTTTGGCTCGCAATAAATGGCGTAGGCGGCTGACGGAAAATTTTGCACTATCGAAATATTTTGGGTTAGGTTTGAAATGAACAGTGGTGCCGGTGGTACGTCTGCCACAGGTGCCGATCACTTCCAATTCTTCGACTTTCACCCCATTTTCAAAGGCAATTTTATACACTTCACCATTGCGTTTGACTTGAATATCCACCCGTTCGGAAAGGGCGTTCACCACAGAAATCCCCACACCGTGTAAGCCACCGGCAAATTCATAGTTTTTATTGGAAAATTTACCGCCTGCGTGAAGCTTGGTTAAAATCACCTCCACACCGGATACGCCTTCAGTGGGGTGAATATCCACCGGCATCCCCCGACCATTATCAATGACTTCAAGGGATTGATCGGTATGTAAAATCACTTCAATTTTTGTGGCGAACCCCGCAAGTGCCTCGTCCACACTGTTATCAATCACTTCTTGGGCTAGGTGGTTAGGGCGGGTGGTGTCGGTGTACATTCCGGGACGAACTTGTACCGGTTCAAGATCTTTTAAAACTGTAATTTCCTGGGCTGAATACTGCGTTGTCATGTTTAGGTTATTTATTAAATAGAAAAAATTGCGAGAGAGTGTATCAAAAAGTGCGGTCATTTTCGACCGCACTTTTAATCATACAGGCTTGGGTCGTTTTCACTTGGACGAGTTTTAAAGCGGCGATGTAGCCACATATATTGTTCCACACCTTTTAGAATTTCTTTTTCGACAAGCCGGTTCATTCGTGTAGCAATGTGGGTCTCATCGTCTAAATCAGAGAAATCGATTGGTGCTGAAATGCTCACCGTATAGCCCGAACCATCTCGATTACGAAGCGGGGCAAAAGGGATGATTTTGCTTTTCGGCGAGGATTTTAATAAATAGTAGCTACCGGTGGTGGTACAGGCATCAGGTACGGCAAAAAACGGCACAAATACCGCATTTTTTCGCCCGTAATCATGATCGGGCGCATACCAAATGGTTTCACCCTGGCGTAAGGCTTTAATCATACCGCGAAGATCTTTGCGATCCAGCATATCTTTGTTAGAACGCAAACGCCCTTGGGTTTGCAGCCAGTCCATCAGCGGATTATCATTGGGGCGATAGACACCTAATCCGGGGTGATGTAAGCCCACGATGCGAGCGCCAAGTTCTAATGTGAGAAAATGCACACCAACAAAAATAATGCCCTCTTGTTGGTTCGCTTTGAGATGATGTAAGCCCTCAATTTTCGACCATTTTTTTATTCGGGCATCAGACCAAAACCACGCCATACCCGTTTCAATCATTGCCATACCCACCGAACGTAAATTTTCTTGTAGTAGCATTTCACGCTCATTTTCCGGCATGTCGGGAAAACAAAGTTCCAGATTTCTGCGTGCAATAGCGGCACGGCGTTTACCGATGCCTAAATGAGCAAAAAGCCAGCCTAAGCCGTTTCCAATATGACGCAAAATGGGGTAAGGCAATAAAAGTAGCATTCGCCAAATTCCCAAGACAAGCCAAAATCCCCAGTATTGAGGGGCTAGAAAAGCACGTTGAAAAGTGGGGAGTTTGCTATTTTTCATTGGCGGTTAGTATTCCTTAGTGAAATTGCGCAGTAGTTTAACGTAAAAATGACTTATGGTAAAATCACGCCAATTTTTTTCAAGAGAGAACAGTATGGCTCAGTATTTAGCAGAATTTAAACAGGCAAAAGTCCTCGTTTTAGGCGATGTAATGCTTGATCGTTATTGGTTTGGTGCGACCAATCGAATTTCCCCTGAGGCACCGGTTCCCGTAGTACGAGTGCAAGAAAATGAAGAGCGTGCCGGTGGGGCGGCGAACGTGGCGATGAATATTGCCTCATTGAATGTGCCGGTACAACTGATGGGGTTGATTGGGCAAGATGAAACCGGTGCAGCCTTATCTCATCTGCTGAAAGATCAACATATTGATTGCAATTTTGTGGCATTGAATACCCACCCGACAATCACCAAATTGCGTATTCTTTCCCGCCATCAACAGCTTTTACGTCTTGATTTTGAAGAAGATTTCCAAAATGTCGATTGCAAAGATCTGCTACTTAAACTCGAAAGTGCGGTCAAAAATTACGGTGCTTTAGTGCTTTCCGATTATGGCAAAGGGACATTAAAGGAAGTACAAAAAATGATCCAAATTGCACGCCAAGCCAATGTGCCGGTGCTTATTGATCCAAAAGGCACGGATTTTGAACGTTATCGTGGTGCAACTTTGCTTACACCAAATATGGCGGAATTTGAAGCGGTGGTGGGCAAATGCAATACGGAAGAAGAGATCATCGAAAAAGGCTTGAAATTAATTTCTGACATAGAATTGACCGCACTTTTGGTGACCCGTTCAGAAAAAGGAATGACTTTGCTTCGTCCAAATCAAGCGCCTTATCATTTGCCAACGGTGGCGAAAGAAGTGTTTGATGTGACCGGTGCCGGTGACACGGTGATCAGTGTATTAGCCACCGCACTAGCTGACGGGCGCTCTTTTGAAGAAGCCTGTTATTTAGCCAATGTCGCCGCAGGTATTGTGGTAGGTAAATTGGGAACATCAACGGTTTCTAATGTCGAGCTTGAAAATGCCATCCATGCCCGTCCGGATACCGGTTTTGGTATTATGAGCGAAGCGCAACTTAAAGAGGTGGTCAAACAAGCGAAAGCCCGTGGTGAAAAAATTGTGATGACGAACGGCTGTTTTGATATTTTGCATCCGGGTCATGTGTCTTATCTTGAAAATGCTCGTAAATTAGGTGATCGTTTAATTGTTGCGGTAAATAGTGATGATTCCGTCAAACGCTTAAAAGGTGAAAGCCGCCCAATTAATCATTTGGATACCCGAATGGCGGTATTAGCCGGGCTATCCTCTGTCGATTGGCTTGTTCCTTTCACGGAAGATACGCCACAACGTTTAATTGGTGAAATCCTACCGGATTTACTGGTGAAAGGCGGCGATTATAAACCGGAAGAGATTGCCGGCAGCCAAGAAGTGTGGGCAAATGGTGGAGAAGTGAAAGTACTCAACTTTGAAAATGGTTGTTCCACCACCAATGTGATTGAGAAAATTAAAGCATTAAAAGAATAAAAATGAAAGGTTGGGATTTCCCAACCTTTTTACTTTGTACATTGCCGTTATTATTTTTCGAGTGTTTCAATCACTTTTTGTAGCGCATCAATTTGCTGTTTGAGAGATTCAATTTCACGCTCTCTCGCATCAAGTAATTCATTTTTAGCAAGAATAATGTAGTTTAAATGTTTAATTTCCCCTTCAAGTGCCGGATTTCCAAGTGCGATACTGAAATTTGTCGAATTACTAAAATTATCATTGGAATTATTGAAGACCACAACGCCATCATTATTGCTTGCCATTAGCTCAATAACATCAACGCCAAGCACTTGTGCAATACGGTGCAAGCGTTCAATGCTAATATTCGTTTCACCTCGTTCCAATTTTGCATAACCGGTTACCGACATAGATAAACGCTCAGCCATATCGGCTTGGGTAAGGTTCTTATCTTCTCTGATATCACGAATATTTTGGCGAATTTGGTCTTGTTTATTCATAGCTGCTCTTTTTCGGTAGGTAAATGTAATGAATTGGGTGTTTCATTGTAACTGGTCGATGATTGTATCAGCATTTGGTAAAAAATAGAATAACGCTGTTTTTATAACCACATAAACAGAGGAGAAGCTTATGGCTTATAGATACGATCCGGATTTGGAATTTTTAGGAACATTGAAATCGGAAGAAATGGACGATCTCGTTTATCTTCTTACGCATGATAAAGATGGGAAAATTCGCTATACAGAGTCTTTAACTAAGGATAATAATTATAAACGCTATTATCCTGAACATATTAAATATTGGGAATTAATAGCCGAAGAAATTCAACTTTTTGGTGGAAATACTTTTATGAATTTTATTAAAGGGGGAAAAGGGGTTTTATATAAAGAGGTGCTTTGTGATGTTTGCGATAAAATGAAAGTGAAATACAAAAAGTCTTCTTCAACAAAACAAATTGAACAAGATCTTTTGATGAAAATTTTACAAGTCGCATTAGAAAAAATGACACCCGAAGAGTTAAAAAAACTTTCTGTTGAAGTAGGATTAGAAAATGTCGAAGAATTTACCCCACATATTATAACTGGTGCATTTTTTGCTATTTTTAAGGTAGGTGGTTTTACATCTTATAAAGTGACATTGATTGTGGTTAATGCAGTTATGAAGGCTTTAGTTGGGCGTGGGCTTAGCTTTGTTGGAAATATAGCATTAGTTAGATATCTTGCTTTTATTACTGGACCTGTTGGATTGGCTCTTACATCGATTGCAACTTTTGTTGACATTGCAGGACCTGCTTATCGTGTGACGATTCCAGCGGTGGTTCAAATAGCTTATTTACGCTCTCTTTCAGAATTTCGTGATGAAATTGAAAAAGAAGAAAAATAGGATTTGTTACTAGATTTTTAATATTTTGTTAATAAATGCGGTCAAAATTGATCGCACTTTTAAAGAGAAAAAATATGTTAATACCTTAATAACGAATATCATCTGCAATTTCGTACTTTAATTGATCAAAGGGAAAATTTTGAGATTGTTGGTATACCAAAAGGTAATATAAAGAAAGTGTGTGAAATCCTTGAAAACTATATTGAAAGCCAAAATCTGAAATGTCGAATTTATACAAAAAATCGGACTGTGAGTGGTTTCACCGGTGTCATTAATCCTGTGTTTGGAGCTGTTGCACTGGTTGGTATTGGGATTCATAATATGATGACTTGGAATCCTGATTTTGAGATTTCTCGTGATCTAATTAATAACAGAATTGCGGTTGCATATAAAAAATAGTCTTTATTAAAAGGAGAATTCTATGTCAAATATTTTTGAAACATTAAAAACAAACCAACTATTTAAAATTCTTGAAGAAGAAAGAGATGATGCTTTTGAAAATGAAGAATTTTTTCAAGGTGTAAAAGATCTTCACCATTTATCTAAAAATTGGACGTTAGATAAAAAAACACGGTTTATTTCTAGTGTATTGTTTAGTTTTGAAGGTATGAATGGTTGGTTTCATATTTCCTGCGATGGTTGGGATTCGATTTTTGGCTTAGCTGGAGAGGAACACAAAAGAAAACTAGAGGGGTTAAAATTAATATCAACAGCTTTTTCCGATATCGATGAACCGGTAACTCAAAGGCTACGTTATATTATCTCTGAAGCAGAACGTATTAAATTACGCAGACGCTATCCGATTTATAATTTAGATCAAAATCCAAAGGTAATTTTTAAAGATTTTGGTTTTAAATTATTAGTAATTAATCACTTAATGTATAAGAAAAAGATATTAAGACCAAGTTTTAATATCGCATTATTTGCTGAAGAATATATTGATAAGGAAACCGGTTATGGTATTAATTTTGATTGGTATAGAGCAAGTGAGGAAGCCGGAGAATATCTCTTTAACTTAGATATTCCGGAATATCTATTAAGTGATATTCGTGAATTAGAATTAGATAAAGATGCTGAGATTTATCGAGGAGTATGTGCACCGAATCCATTTATTCCTATAAAATATCGCTCAGATGGATATGTCCCTATTGGAAATAAAGCTGCGGAAGATCTTGCGCTCCTACCAAATTTGGAAGAAATACATATTAACAAAGAAAAGGAATTTATATTAGAGGAGGAATTTCCTGAAAGTTTTATCAAATCTCTAAGGGAAAAAGACATTAAAGTTATTCTTCATGCGAATAGTGCAGACAAGAAAATTCTTTGAACTTAATATTAATGATGCTTGCAGGATCTACTTGCTTTTGCCGGATACAATAGATAAAATGCACGCTCCTTGTCATCGCTGGGTTAGAGATCGGCGAATGATGTATCAACAACACTACCTTTTAGGAGTAAAATATGTCTCTAAGTACTGAAAAAAAAGCGGCAATCGTTGCTGAATTTGGTCGTGATGCGAAAGATACCGGTTCTTCCGAAGTGCAAATCGCATTATTAACTGCACAAATCAACCACTTACAAGCTCACTTTGCTGAGCACAAAAAAGACCATCATGGTCGTCGTGGTTTATTGCGTATGGTTTCTCGTCGTCGTAAACTTTTAGACTACTTAAAACGTACTGATCTTGCGTTATACCAAAGCACCATCGCTCGTTTAGGTTTACGTCGCTAATTTTTATTACGATATTAAGCAATTTAGCCCTCAGTTTTGAGGGCTTTTTTGTGCCTGTAAGAAATGTGCGAAGAAAAAGTGCGGTCAATTTTGACCGCACTTTTGGCACAGAAAAAAATTTACTATTTTTTATTTTTGACGCATTGCCGGGAATAAAATCACATCACGAATGGATGGGGCATTGGCATAAAGCATCGCCAAGCGGTCAATCCCTAAGCCTTCACCGGCTGTTGGTGGTAAGCCGTGTTCGAGGGCTACCACAAAGTCTTCATCTTTAAACATCGCTTCATCATCACCGGCTTCTTTGGCGGCAACCTGCGCATCAAAACGTTCATTTTGATCTTCTGCATCGTTTAATTCAGAGAAACCATTACCAATTTCACGTCCACCAATAAACAGCTCAAAACGGTCGGTGACTTCCGGATTTTCATCATTACGGCGTGCGAGCGGGGAAATTTCCGCCGGATGAGCCATTAAGAATGTGGGCTGAATAAGGTGATGTTCTGCCACTTCTTCAAAAATCGCATTGACGATACTGCCTAATCCCCAAGATTTTTGCACTTCAATGCCTAAACGTTCTGCCGTGGCTTTTGCACGGTCGAAATCATATAAATCCTCTTTGACAATGCCTTTATCTGCGCCGTATTTTAGAGTGGCATCATGTAATGTAATACGCTCGAAAGGTTTACCAAAATCGAATTCGTATTCACCGTATTTCACAATGGTTGTACCAAGAATATCAAGGGCCAATTTACGCAATAATTCTTCCGTGTTATCCATTAAATCGTGATAATCCGCATAGGCTTGATAGTATTCAAGCATCGTAAATTCCGGGTTATGGCGTACAGAAACCCCTTCATTACGGAAATTACGGTTAAGTTCAAATACCCGTTCAAAGCCACCGACAACTAAACGTTTTAAATAAAGTTCAGGTGCAATACGCAAATACATATCCACATCAAGGGCATTATGATGAGTGACGAAAGGACGCGCTGCTGCACCACCTGGGATGACTTGCAACATTGGGGTTTCCACTTCCATAAAACCTTTAGAAAGGAAATATTCACGAATACCGGCAACCACTTTAGAACGAATAATAAAGGTACGGCGGGATTCTTCATTTGAAATTAAATCTAAGTAGCGTTGGCGATAACGTACTTCTTGGTCGGTTAAACCATGGAATTTATCCGGTAAAGGGCGGAGTGCTTTGGTTAATAACTGAACTTCCGTGGCTTTCACCGTAAGTTCGTCTGTTTTGGTTTTAAATAAAGTGCCTTTAATACCAACAATATCGCCTAAATCCCAAGTGCCGACCTCTTCTTTATAAATCCCTTCAGGGAGATTATCTCGGGCGACATAAAGCTGAATTTTACCGCTCATATCCTGAAGGGTAATAAACGTGGCTTTTCCCATGGCTCGGCGGGTCATAATGCGACCGGCAACCGCCACTTCAATGGAGTTTTCTTTTAGGGTTTCGCCCTCTTCACTATCGTATTTATCGTGTAAGTCTTGAGCGAGAGCATCACGACGGAATTGGTTTGGAAACGCATTGCCTTTGGCGCGTAATGCCGCTAATTTTTCACGGCGTACTAACATCTCGCCGCTCAGATCGAATTCTTTGATTTCTTGTTCTGACATTTTTGTTTACCTTTCTTAAAATTAATTATTTGGGGCTTCACCCGTTTATGGGGAGCTGCCGAAGGCTGAGGGGGATTTTGTTTACCCCTTCCGTCCTTTCGGGACATCTTCTCCTGTAAATAGGGGAAGGAAAGTGTTATTTACAATCCGGCTTTTAAACTGGCTTCAATAAAACGATCTAAATCACCGTCTAGTACTGCTTGGGTATTGCGGTTTTCTACGCCGGTGCGTAAATCTTTGATACGGGAATCATCCAACACATAGGAACGAATTTGGCTTCCCCAACCGATGTCGGATTTATTGTCTTCCATGGCTTGTTTATCGGCATTTTTCTTTTGCAATTCCAATTCATACAACTTCGCTTTAAGTTGTTTCATGGCTTGATCTTTATTTTTGTGTTGGGAACGATCATTTTGGCATTGCACCACAATACCGCTCGGCATATGGGTAATTCGCACCGCACTTTCGGTTTTATTGACGTGCTGACCACCGGCTCCTGAGGCTCGATAAACATCAATACGCAAATCCGCCGGGTTGATTTCAATATCAATATCATCATCAATTTCGGGATAGACGAAAGCCGCACTAAAAGAGGTATGACGGCGGTTATTGGAATCAAAAGGGCTTTTACGCACCAAACGATGAATACCGGTTTCTGTTCGTAACCAACCGAAAGCATATTCACCTGTCACTTTGACGGTGGCAGATTTCAATCCGGCTACATCACCGTCTGAAACTTCCATTAATTCGGTTTTAAAACCCTTGCTTTCCGCCCAACGCAAATACATTCGCAACAACATTTCTGTCCAGTCTTGCGCTTCTGTGCCGCCGGAGCCGGCTTGCAAATCGATATAGCAGTCGCAGGCATCGTGTTCGCCACTAAACATACGGCGAAACTCTAATTTCTCAAGTTGTTGTTCCAGTTCGGTTAATTCTGATACGGCTTCATTGAAGGTTTCTTCATCTTCCGCTTCCACGGCAAGTTCGAGTAAACCGTCCACATCTTCTAAACCTTGTTCCAAATGTTTAATGGTGTTAACAACTTGTTCGAGGGAAACCCGCTCTTTCCCTAACCCTTGGGCTTTATCGGGATCGTTCCAAACATCGGGTTGTTCTAATTCGGCATTGACTTCTTCTAATCGCTCAACCTTAGCATCGAAGTCAAAGATACCCCCTAAGCACCGTGGTGCGTTCGGCAAGGTCGGCGATTTTATTTTTTACAGGATTTATTTCAAACATAATCAATTGAGTTTATTCACAATTTGGCGGATTATATGCTATTTTCGGATTTTTGGGTAGCGAGGCTTGCACAAATTAGCAATCTCTTTATAATTCCAACCCTTCTTGTTTAGCAAATTTAGGAATTGAAAATGAAGAAAATTTTAACCGCACTTTTATGTGGAATCGCAGTGAATGTGATGGCAGATGATGCGGCTATTCAACGCCAATTAAAAGCCCTTGGTGTAAAGCATATTGATATTAAAAACTCGCCTATTGCCGGTATTAAAACGGCGGTGACCGATGAAGGCATTATTTATGTGACAGAAGATGGAAAATATGCCTTTCAAGGGAAACTTTATGAATTAACGAACAAAGGCCCGATGGATGTTTCAGGCAAACTATTAATGGATAAACTGAATGCTTATAAAAACGAAATGATCGTTTATCCGGCAAAAAATGAAAAACACGTTGTCACAGTGTTTATGGATATTACTTGCCATTATTGCCATTTATTACATCAACAGGTGAAGGCCTACAATGATCTTGGTATCACCATTCGTTATTTGGCTTTCCCTCGTGCCGGGATGAACACAGAAACCGCAAAACAAATGGAAGCGATTTGGACGGCAAAAGATCCTGTATTTGCATTGAATGAAGCGGAAAAAGGCAACTTACCAAAAACGCCGAAAACACCAAATATCGTGAAAAAACACTATGAATTAGGGGTTCAATTCGGTGTGCGGGGTACGCCAAGTATTGTCACTTCAACAGGTGAAATGATTGGCGGCTATTTAAAACCGGCAGATTTATTCGCTGAGTTGGAAAAATCGAATTAAGATGATAAAGGTGGGGTCAACCCACCGATTTTTTACTGTATTACATTTGTTATCGTTGTGAATAAACTCATCAAACGCCGAGAAGTGCCAAAGGGACATTCCGTTAGTGAAAATGCCTTGTTGGATCGTCTTTATCGAGCCCGTCATATTCAACATCCTCAAGAATTAGATCGTACCTTGAAATCCATGCTCAATCCAAATCGCCTATATGGTATTGAGCAAGGGGTAGATTTACTGGTGAAAGCCTATCAAACTCAGAAAAAAATTGTCATTGTTGGGGATTTTGATGCTGATGGGGCAACCAGCACGGCATTGTCGGTGTTAGCCCTACGACAGCTTGGCTTTCAGAATATAGATTATTTAGTACCAAACCGTTTTGAACAGGGCTATGGATTAAGTATTCCCGTAGCGGAAATGGCACGAGAAAAAGGTGTAGAACTGTTGATGACGGTCGATAACGGCGTTTCTTCCCTTGAGGGCGTGGCATTTTTGAAAGAAAAAGGTGTGCAAGTGTTGGTGACAGATCACCATTTACCGCCGGAATGTTTACCGCCTGCCGATGCGATAGTTAATCCTAATCTCGCCCAATGCGGTTTTCCCTCAAAATCCCTTGCCGGGGTGGGGGTCGCCTTTTATTTAATGCTGGCGTTGCGGGCAAAATTTCGTGAAATGGGTATTTTTAATGAGAAAACCCAACCTAATTTCAGCGAATTACTCGATCTTGTTGCATTAGGAACGGTAGCAGATGTTGTACCGTTGGATCAAAATAATCGTATTTTAGTACATCAAGGGTTGATGCGTATTCAGGCGAAATACTGCCGTCCGGGCATTATCGCTTTAGCCGAAGTGGCAAACCGCAACCTTGAGCAAATGTCAACAAGTGATCTTGGGTTTTCTATTGGTCCTCGTTTAAATGCGGCAGGGCGGTTGGATAATATGTCGCTTGGGGTGGAATTACTGCTTGCTGAGAATATGCAAACCGCTCGTGAGTTGGCATTGGATTTGGATCAGCTCAATCAAACCCGTAAAGAAATTGAAGCGGGAATGAAACTGGAAGCATTGGAAATTTGCCGAAAATTAACCGCACTTTACAATGAACCGCCAATGGGGATCGCCCTTTATCAATCGGATTGGCATCAAGGCGTGTTGGGGATCGTTTCTTCCCGCTTGAAGGATTTGTATCATCGCCCGGTGATTGCCTTTGCTCAGGATAGCGAGGGAATTTTGAAAGGATCGGCCCGTTCTATTGAAGGATTGCATATGCGAGATCTCTTAGAACGAATTCACACCCAATATCCGGAGATGATTTTAAAATTTGGTGGCCATGCTATGGCGGCGGGGTTGAGTATTCGAGAAGACGGTTTTTCAACCTTTCAGCAAGTTTTTAATCAAACGGTGGCGGATTGGTTGGGAGAAGCCCATTTACAACAGGTGATTTGGACAGATGGTGAATTAGGGGAAAATGAATTGACCCTTGAAACGGCAGAATTGCTGAAATCCGCCGGACCTTGGGGACAAGCCTTTCCCGAGCCTTGCTTTGACGGTGAGTTTAACATTTTAGAGCAGCGTGCCATCGGGCAAAATCAAAATCATCTCAAAATGTTAATTGAACCCAAACAAGGCGGTCCGCTTTTAGATGCGATTGCCTTTAACATTGATACAAAATTATATCCTGATTTATCCATTAAACAGGCTCGTTTAGCTTATCAGCTGGATATCAATGAATTTCGTGGTCATCGTAGTGTGCAATTGCGAGTGAATTATATTGAGCCTATCGATGATTAAAAAAATGATAAGGCAGTGTCGGTATTCCTGTGCGTTATTGGGGATGATTGTTCAGGCAACGTTTGCAGTGTCTAATCCGAAGGATTTTTCCGTGCAAAATCAACCGCACTTGCCTTCAGCAGATACGTTAAAATTTGAAGATGGGCGGGATTATTTTTCTTATTACGAACAGATAGGGAAAGCTTTTCGTTCGGATAAAAAAATTCCTGTTCAATTCTTTTTTGATTATGATTGTCGGGTATGTTCGCCTGCACAGGATATTTTGGCATTGTATAGCCAAATACGTGCCGATAAAATCCTCTTGGAAGAATATCCGGTAGCAACGCTAGATAATTTGTTTAGTGCGAAAGTGTTTTATACATTAAAAGCACTGAATGCCAATGAGTTATCGGATGCATTGTTGTTTGAAACCTCGGAAAAATCACGCTATGTAGAGCTGAGTTCATTGGCAAATATTCTAAACTGGGTTGAGGAAAAAGGGCTGGACAAAACACATTTTATGGAAGCCCAAAATTCTGCTGAGGTCAAAAAACAAGTCCAACAGGCGATCCAATTAACGGAAGAATATGGTGTGTTTACTTACCCTTACGTTGTCGTAGGGGGGAAATATGTGCTGACCGCAAGCACGCTTTATAATGATGATTATAGTGTGGCGGTGTTGGATTATTTAGTGAATAAATTAGAAAAGGAGCATAAAGAATGAAAATCGGCATTGTTGGTGCGATGGCGCAAGAAGTGGAAATTTTGAGCGGGTTAATGACCGAAAAAACACAAACTCGAGTCGCAAGTGCGGTCATTTTTGAAGGTAAAATTAATGGAAAAGCAGTAGCGTTATTACAATCCGGCATTGGTAAAGTGGCAGCAGCGATAGGCACAACCGCATTATTGCAATTGGCAAAACCTGATGTGGTAATCAATACCGGTTCTGCCGGTGGCGTGGCAAAGGACTTAAAAGTCGGGAATATTGTGATTTCCGATGAAACCCGTTACCACGATGTCGATGTCACCGCATTTGGCTATGAAAAAGGGCAATTGCCGGCAAATCCTGCGGCATTTTTATCGGATAAAAAATTAGCGGATCTTGCGCAAAATGTAGCAGAAGCACAAGGTCAATCCGTGAAACGGGGGCTGATTTGTTCCGGTGACAGTTTTATCCACAGTGAAGAAAAACTTTCAGCGATAAAAAATGATTTTCCTCAGGTCACCGCCGTTGAAATGGAAGCCACCGCCATTGCACAAGTCTGTCATGCGTTTAATGTGCCTTTCGTTGTGGTTCGTGCTATTTCGGATAGCGGAGATGGGGAGGCGAGTTTGTCTTTTGAGGAATTTTTACCTTTGGCGGCAAGACAATCCTCGGCATTGGTTTTAGGTATGTTAGATAAATTATAGGATTGATTATGGGCATTATTATTACCGTTGATGGGCCAAGTGGTGCGGGCAAAGGCACATTATGCTATGCCTTGGCAGAAAAGTTAGGCTACGCCTTGCTAGACAGTGGCGCAATTTATCGTGTCACAGCGTTAGCCGCATTAAAAAGTGCGGTGGATTTGAAAGATGAATTAGCATTGGCTGAATTAGCCCGTCATTTGGATATCCAATTTGTTCCGCAAAATGGGGAAGTGCATATTTTCCTTAATGGAGAAAACGTCAGTCATCTTATTCGTACACAAGAGGTAGCGGATGCTGCCTCTCAAGTGGCTGTTTTTCCGCAGGTTCGAGCCGCTTTATTACAACTTCAACAAGATTTTGCCCAAAATGAAGGGTTAATTGCTGATGGGCGTGATATGGGGACGGTGGTCTTCCCTCAGGCACAAGTGAAACTCTTTTTAGATGCCAGCGCAGAAGAACGTGCAAAAAGACGCTATAAACAGTTGCAAAGCAAGGGAATTAGTGGTAACTTTGCGCAGATTTTAGCCGAGATAAAGGAACGTGATTTTCGTGATAGAAATCGTGAAGTTGCCCCCCTTAAACCGGCAGAAGGTGCGCTGTTGCTTGACAGCACTACATTAACTATTGATGAAGTGATAAGCCAAGCACTCAGTTATATTCAACAGCGTATCAATCCTTAACCCTGTTTATTCAAGGATGAATAAACGTTTGTTCTCAACCCCACATCTTAGGGATTAAATGTGGATGTTATTAACTTTTAAAGAAGATTATTTATATGTCAGAATCTTTTGCTCAACTTTTTGAAGAATCATTAAAAGGCCTTGAAACCCGTCAAGGTTCAATCGTTAACGGTACTGTCGTCGCAATCCAAAAAGGTTTCGTCCTTGTTGATGCCGGTTTGAAATCTGAATCTGCAATTCCTGTGGCAGAATTTTTAAATGCGCAGGGTGAGCTTGATATTCAAGTCGGTGATACGGTAAATGTTGCTTTAGATGCGGTGGAAGACGGTTTCGGTGAAACTAAACTTTCTCGTGAAAAAGCAGTACGCCACGAATCTTGGATTGAGTTAGAAAAAGCATACGAAGAAAAAGCGACCGTTATCGGTTTAATCAACGGTAAAGTGAAAGGCGGTTTCACAGTTGAGTTAAACGGTGTTCGTGCGTTCTTACCGGGTTCTTTAGTGGATACCCGTCCTGCTCGTGATGCGGATCACTTACTAGGTAAAGAATTAGAATTCAAAGTGATCAAATTAGATCAAAAACGTAACAACGTGGTCGTATCCCGTCGTGCGGTGATTGAATCTGAAAACAGTCAAGAACGTGAGCAAGTGTTAGAAAACCTTGCAGAAGGTTCAGAAGTTAAAGGTATCGTTAAAAACTTAACAGACTACGGTGCATTCGTTGATTTAGGTGGCGTTGACGGTTTATTACATATCACGGATATGGCTTGGAAACGTGTTAAACACCCAAGTGAAATCGTGAATGTGGGTGATGAAGTCACTGTTAAAGTATTAAAATTCGATAAAGATCGTACCCGTGTTTCTTTAGGCTTAAAACAATTAGGTCAAGATCCTTGGGTGGCTATCGCTGAAAATCATCCGGTAAATAGCAAATTAACTGGTAAAGTGACAAACTTAACTGATTATGGCTGTTTCGTTGAGATCTTAGATGGTGTTGAAGGTTTAGTTCACGTTTCTGAAATGGATTGGACAAACAAAAATATTCATCCGTCTAAAGTGGTCAGCTTAGGTGATACTGTTGAAGTGATGGTGTTAGAGATTGATGAAGAGCGTCGTCGTATCTCTTTAGGCTTAAAACAATGCAAACCAAATCCATGGACTCAATTTGCAGAAAACCACAATAAAGGTGATAAAGTAACCGGTAAAATCAAATCGATCACTGATTTCGGTATCTTCATCGGTCTTGAAGGTGGTATTGACGGTTTAGTTCATTTATCTGATATTTCTTGGAATGTGCCGGGCGATGAAGCTGTTCGTAACTACAAAAAAGGTGACGAAGTTTCTGCAGTCGTATTAGCGGTGGATGCGGTGAAAGAGCGTATCTCTTTAGGTATTAAACAGCTTGAAGAAGATCCATTCAATAACTTCATTGCTATCAACAAAAAAGGTGCAGTGGTATCTGCAACTGTTGTTGAAGCCGATGCTAAGGGTGCGAAAGTTGAGTTAGTTGGTGGCGCAGAAGGTTATATTCGTGCGGCAGATTTAACTGATGAAGTGGCAGTCGGTGATGTTGTTGAAGCAAAATATACCGGTGTTGATCGCAAAGCTCGTATCGTTCACTTATCAGTCAAAGCGAAAGATCAAGCTGAAGAAGCGGCAGCAGTAGCAAATGTGAATAACAAACAAGAAGAAGTGGCTATTCCAAATGCAATGGCTGAAGCCTTCAAAGCAGCTAAAGGTGAATAATTGATATTTTGTAGGCTGGGCAAGTCCCAGCCTTATTTTTTTAGGATCTATTGATAATTTATCCCTATTAAATAATGAATTATCAATAAATCTTATTGTTATAAATCAGCACATAAATAAAATTAAGGGAGAAACAGGATGACCAAATCTGAGCTTATTGAACGTTTATCCGTTAAGCATCCTTCTTTGTCTGTAAAAGAAGTTGAAGGAATAGTAAAAGATATTTTAGAACTTATCTCACAATCGCTTGAAGAGGCTAATCGTGTAGAGATTCGCGGATTTGGTAGCTTTTCTCTTCATTACCGCCAACCTCGTCTTGGGCGAAATCCTAAGACTGGGGATTCTGTGAAATTAGATGCAAAATGCGTACCTCATTTCAAATCGGGGAAAGCGCTTAAAGAAAGGGTGGATGTATTTGCTTAGAAATAAATGAAATAACGACACTTAGGTGTCGTTTTTCATAGGAAACTTTGGCATAATTAGGAAAATTTTTTGAGGAATTTCATTATGATTAAATATATTTTGGGGTTTATTATCGTATTGGCTATTTTGATTGTAGCGATTACCGTTGGCGCAAATAATGATCAAATTATCACGTTTAATTATATTGTTGCCGAAAGTCAATTTCAGCTTTCAACATTAGTTGCTATTTTGTTTGGTTTCGGTTTGATTTTAGGTTGGTTTATTACCGGTTTTTTCTATTTAAAACTCAAACTCAAAAATA
This sequence comes from Rodentibacter rarus, assembly GCF_001998965.1. GTDB lineage: Bacteria > Pseudomonadota > Gammaproteobacteria > Enterobacterales > Pasteurellaceae > Rodentibacter > Rodentibacter rarus. The sequence goes on along the minus strand of NZ_MLHJ01000067.1, from coordinate 2,624 downwards.
TATCTCTTCATCGCCAAATTAAACGTCAAAACTTACAAATTAGTGAATTAACTTCTGTCCGTGAGAAAACTAAGGCTGACTAATGCTTGAATTACTCTTTCTGCTTTTGCCTATCGCAGCAGCCTATGGTTGGTATATGGGGCAGCGTAGTGCAAAGAAAGACCAGGAAGATATGAGTAATAAACTTTCCCGTGATTATGTCACGGGCGTTAATTTTTTACTCTCTAACCAAACTGATAAAGCCGTTGATTTATTTTTGGATATGTTGCAGAAGCAAGAAACCGAAAACGAAATAGAAAGTCACTCCCAATTTGAAGCAGAGCTGACGCTTGGTAATTTATTTCGCTCTCGTGGTGAAGTTGATCGAGCCCTCCGAATCCATCAGGCATTAGATCGTAGTCCTAATTATTCTTTTGAACAAAAACTTCTAGCAAAACAACAACTTGCACGTGATTTTATGACAGTAGGTTTTTTTGATCGTGCAGAAAGTCTTTATATTTTATTAGTGGATGAACCTGAATTTGCAGAAAATGCGCTACAACAGCTTTTATTAATTTATCAAAAAACTAAAGAGTGGAAAAAAACGGTTAATATTGCAGAAAAATTAGCAAAAATTAGACCACTCGAGAATAATGTTGAGCTGGCACAATGCTATTGCGAATATGCGGAAAGTTTAAGTGGGGAAAGTGCGGTTGAAAAACGTAACATTTTACAAAATGCACTTCGCGTTTCCTCTCGTTGTGTGAGAGCGTCCATATTACTGGCAGATCTTGATATCAGCGAAAAAAACTATCAGAAAGCGATTTCCATACTGGAAAATGTTCTTTATCAGAATTCCGATTATATTGGTGAAGTGCTATCAGTCTTAAAATCTTGCTATAAAGCGTTAAATCAACTTGATAGTTTTGAACTGTTTTTAATTCGAGCAGAACAAACCGTTAAAAATGATGAGGTGGATTTATCCCTTGCAAAATTAATTGAAGAAAAAGATGGAAAATCAGCGGCACAAGCCAAGCTTTATCAACAATTAACAAAAAAGCCAAGTACGCTTATTTTTTATCATTTTATCCAATATCAAATTGATGATGCGGAAGAAGGACGAGGAAAAGAAAGTCTTATTTTGCTCCATAAAATGGTGGGAGAGCGTATTAAACAAAGTGCCGCTTATCGCTGTTCAAATTGCGGTTATCAGGTTCATAAACTGCTTTGGAATTGTCCGTCCTGTCGCCATTGGGAAACCATTAAGCCATTATCCATCTAATTAGACATTATAAAGAAAGACACAGAGAGGTAAATTATGACAAGCAAAGTGATTGTCGCCCTTGATTATGAAACGGAAGCGGAAGCCCTTGCGTTGGTTGACCAAATTGATCCGAGTTTATGTCGTTTGAAAGTCGGTAAAGAAATGTTCACTACATTAGGCACAAACTTCGTTAAACAACTCCACCAGCGAGATTTTGATGTTTTCCTTGATTTAAAATTCCATGATATTCCAAATACTGTAGCTCGAGCTGTCCGCTCTGCAGCAGATTTGGGCGTATGGATGGTGGATGTTCACGCTAGTGGTGGGTTGAAAATGATGGAAGAGGCGAAAAAAATTCTTGAACCTTATGGGAAAGAGGCGCCATTGTTGATTGCGGTCACTGTTTTAACCAGTATGGAAGATTTAGATTTACTTCAAATTGGTATTAATGCTTCCCCAATGGAACAGGTTTTACGTCTTGCGCATTTAACCCAGCGTGCCGGATTAGACGGTGTGGTTTGTTCACCGCAAGAAGTGGAAATTTTACGCAATAGCTGTGGTGCTGATTTCAAATTAATCACCCCGGGCATTCGTCCAATTGGGGCGGATTTTGGCGATCAACGCCGAGTGATGACCCCGGCTGCTGCAGTCCGTTCAGGATCGGATTATTTGGTGATTGGGCGACCAATTACACAAGCGGAAAATCCGGCAGACGTACTTCGTTCTATCAATGTTTCTATTGCCCAATATGATGTCTGATTCTGTTCTGGTTTATTCCACAGAAAGTGGGCGAATTAAAGAAGAAAAAGCCCCCCTATCAAGACCAAAAAGTGACGGTGTTGTGCGTATTCAACGCCAGACCAGTGGGCGAAAAGGGGCGGCGGTTTCTGTCATTAGCGGATTAGATTTATCGGATGAAGAATTGAAAAAACTGGCAACAGCACTCAAAAAACGCTGTGGTACAGGTGGTTCAGTAAAAAACGGTAATATTGAAATTCAAGGTGAAAAGCGAGATTTACTCAAACGATTACTGGAAGAGAAAGGTTTTATGGTGAAGCTGGTTGGGGGGTAGAAAATAAGAATCCGTATGAAAAAAGTGCGGTTTTAGGCTATCTTCTGTTTCAACTGGATTGGCTTCTATAAAAATGAAGGATAAACCAAAAGATTTTTGATTATTCTGGAAGGAATGTGAAGAACATACGTTGATACAGCAAAGCGTTGTTAAAATATGAGTGATGTGATTCTGAGTGCTGAATCTATCAGCCTCTAAGACAAAATAAAGGCTTTCACTTTCACTGTACATTCCGTAAAATACCCAAACCACTTTTCAAAGTGCGGTTGATTTTGACGGTATTATACAGCAGTTGCACAACGTTGTTTT
>NZ_MLHJ01000066.1 GCF_001998965.1 Rodentibacter rarus | reverse complement strand
CCTACGTTTTGGTTAAAATTTCTGTTTTGTGCATTTGCTACATAATACCGAAAAACACTTTATTTTCTCACCGCACTTTACAAAAAATTATTTTAGTTTATCTAAAATCTTTTGATGAATGCCGCCAAAACTCCCATTTGACATCACCAAAATATGATCCGTAGGTTGTGCTTCTGCCACGATCATATCCACTAATTTATCAAGATTGGCCGTCCAATAGGCTGGTTGTATGCACTGTGAGGCAATTTCAGCCACTTCCCAAGGGATATTATCCGGCTGCAACATAAAGACCACATCCGCTCTACCTAATGCCGGCGCAATTTCATCTTTATGCACGCCCATTTTCATCGTGTTTGAGCGTGGCTCTAATACCACAAGAATCCGAACACCCCCACCGACTTTATCACGCAATGCCGTTAAGGTAGCTAAAATCGCTTCAGGATGATGGGCAAAATCATCATAAACGGTAATTCCGTTTACCTCACCTTTCACTTCTAAACGGCGTTTAGCATTAATAAAAGTACCTAAAGCTTCACAGGCTTTTTCCACTGAAACACCGGCATGGTAGGCGCTGGCAATTGCCATTAAGGCATTATGCATATTATGTACGCCCACCACATTCCATTTTACTTCAGCGACTTTTTTACCATGATGGAATACTGCAAAATGGGAAGCATCCGTTGTGATACGTTCAGCAAACCATTCCTTATCTTCCCCGATAAATTGTTGCTCAGACCAACACCCCATAGCTAAAGTGTCTTTTACACTTTGTTCATTGGCAAAGGAAAGGATACGCCCACTTGCCGGAATGGTACGAATCATATGATGGAACTGGCGCTGAATCGCTTTCAGATCATCAAAAATATCCGCATGATCAAAACTGATATTATTGATAATTAAGGTTTTAGGATTGTAATGGACAAACTTAGAACGTTTATCGAAAAACGCTGTATCATATTCATCGGCTTCAATAACAAAGAAATCACTTTCCCCCAAGCGGGCGGAAATGCCAAAATTACCGGCAATACCACCAATTAAAAAGCCCGGTTTCAAGCCATTTTGTTCCAAGATCCAAGTTAACATACCGGTTGTGGTGGTTTTACCATGAGTCCCTGAAACAGCCAAAACCCAACGATTTCTTAATAAATGATCATGTAACCATTGTGGACCAGATGTGTAGGGTAAACGATTTTCTAATATATATTCTACGCAAGGGTTACCACGTTTTAGCGCATTGCCAATAATCACCATATCCGGTGCCGGTTGAAGTTGATCCACATCGTAATGAGGAATAATGTCAATATGTTGTTCTTGTAAAAAGGTGCTCATCGGGGGGTAAACATTGGTATCTGAGCCGGTGACTTTATATCCCATTTGTTTTGCGATCATCGCAACGCCACCCATAAATGTGCCACAAATACCTAAAATATGAATATGTTTCATTGCTATCTCTTTTTCTATTAAAAACGGCGGGTATGATAAATCAACTGAAGAAATGAGTAAATAAGGGCTTTGTTGCCAAGCCCTTTGATATCAATCACCAATCAACCCATTATACAATACGTTCAAATCCAGCTTTCAAATCTTCCATTAATTCATCGGGATCTTCAAAACCAATATGCACCCGAATAAGAGATCCCGTAAGTTTTCTTGTAATATTTGGGCGAATTTTAGCTATATCTTCCGGTTGGTTACATAAAATTAAAGATTCAAAGCCCCCCCACGAATAAGCCATAGTAAAGAGCTTGAAATGATCCATAAATTGCGCCACTTGTTCATCGGTTAAACGTTGGGTTAATTCAAAGGAGAATAATCCACTTGCCCCTTGGAAATCACGTTGGAAAAATTCATGACCCGGACAACTTGGCAACGCCGGATGATAAACCGCTTTCACTTGGGGCTGTTCACTCAACCATTTGGCGATTTTAAAGCTACTTTCATGATGCTGTTTTAAACGCACCATTAACGTACGAATACCTCTTGCTGTGGTATAAGCGGAATCGGCATCGACCATTTGCCCCATCAAATAGGAATGTTCACGCAGCTGATCCCATGTGCGAGCATTGGCTACCGCGGTGCCAATCATCACATCCGAATGTCCCACTAAATATTTCGTGCCTGCCTGAATAGAAATATCAATACCGTATTCCAACGCTTTAAACAGCACCCCCGCTCCCCAAGTATTATCAATCATAATCACAATATCAGGATTAACTGCGCGTGCTGCCTTTACAATGGCCGGAATATCCGGCACTTCCATGGTGAGCGAACTCGGTGCCTCTAAAAAAAGTACGGTGGTATTGGGTTGAATGAGTTGTGCAATGCTCTCCCCCATTAAAGGATCATAATAGGTGGTATCAACCTGCATCTTTTTTAAAATAATATTGCAGAAATCTTGTGTCGGCTCATAGGCAGCACCGCTCATCAAAATATGATCACCGCTTTTCACAAAAGACAATATCGCATTGGTTACCGCCGCCGCACCGCAAGGATAAAGATAACACCCTGCACCGCCTTCCATTTCACACATTAAATCTTGCAGCGCAAAATGCGTGAGCGTCCCCCGGCGCCCATAAAACAATTCACCTTTATAACGATTTTTAGTGCAGTGTTTTTTCTCCGCAATTGTGTCGAAAACCAGTGATGATGCCCGTTGGATCACCGGATTCACTGCGCCTTGGGTAACACGTTTATTGCGTCCGGCATGGATAAGAGTCGTTGATAATGAATGATTTTTTGCCATAAATTTCACCTTAGCTTAGACAATATTAATTAATGCAAATAAAAACAGCTGTAAAAGTGCGGTCAAATCTTCTAGAATATGGGTCGCATTTTGCATCAGCAAAATTTTTATTAACTTTTATTAAGAGGGATAATGACTATGGTATTAGTAACTCGCCAAGCACCAGATTTTACTTCATCTGCGGTTTTAGGCAATGGTGAAATTGTTGATAATTTTAATTTCAAAAAGCACATTGAGGGAAAGGCTGCGGTAATTTTCTTTTATCCCTTAGATTTTACTTTTGTGTGCCCTTCCGAATTAATCGCATTCGATCACCGTTATGAAGAATTCAAAAAACGTGGTGTTGAAGTGGTTGGTGTCTCTATTGATTCCCAATTCACGCACAATGCATGGCGTAATACCCCAACTGAAAACGGTGGTATCGGTCAAGTTAAATATGCTTTGGCGGCTGATGTCAAACACGAAATTGCACAAGCATACGGCATTGAACACCCAACCGAAGGGGTTGCGTTACGGGCTTCATTCTTAATCGACAAAAATGGGGTTGTTCGCCATCAAGTTGTTAATGATCTTCCATTGGGTCGTAATATTGATGAAATGTTGCGTATGGTTGATGCTCTACAATTCCACGAAGAACACGGTGATGTTTGTCCTGCGCAATGGGAAAAGGGCAAAGAAGGAATGAAAGACAATCCTGAAGGTGTAGCGAAGTATTTAAAACAACACGCTGATGAACTTTAATCTTTATCAAATCTTTACAATAAAGCCACATTACGTGGCTTTTTTTATAACCGGAGATCCTTTAAAATAACGCCATCTCTAACCAAAGTGCGGTTAATTTTCTATGAAATTTAATATTCCTACTTTTCTCACCATTTTTCGTGTAATTTTAATTCCCTTTTTTGTGATTACTTTTTATTTGCCTTTGGAATCGGCGCCATTTATTACCACGCTCATTTTCTTTATTGCTGGTGTAACAGATTGGCTTGATGGTTATCTCGCACGTAAATGGAAACAAACCACCCGTTTCGGTGCATTTTTAGATCCGGTAGCGGATAAGGTGATGGTTGTCGCCGCTCTCGTGCTGATCGTAGAGTATCAGCATACTTTTTGGATCACGATTCCGGCAATTATTATGATCTCTCGTGAAATTATTATTTCAGCCTTGCGGGAATGGATGGCAGAATTGGGAGAACGCAACAAAGTCGCCGTTTCTTGGTTAGGGAAAGTGAAAACCACTTCTCAAATGCTCGCACTAGGCGGGTTATTGTGGCGTTATAATACTTATATGGAAATTTTAGCGATAGTTTTACTTTATATTGCCGCCATTTTAACGGTTTGGTCTATGATTCAATATCTAAGAGCGGCAAAAGAAAATGTATTGGACGAGATAGAAGATAAAAACATAGAGCAGTAAGCAGTAGGGGCTGTGCTCTCTACCATCACAGCCCCTACTGATCGCAGCTATTTCTAATTTCCAATGCTACGCTTTCGGACGGATTCCTAACATATGACAAATAGCATAAGTGAGTTCGCTACGATTAAGTGTGTAGAAGTGGAAATCACTTACGCCTTCACTTGATAAAATTTTCACCATATCCATGGCAACACTTGCTGCCACAAGATTACGTGTTGTCGGATCATCATCCAATCCTTCATAGGCTTTTGCCAACCAAGTTGGAATTTTCACATTAGTGAAAGAAGCCATTTTTTGAAGTTGTTTAAAATTGGTCACCGGTAAAATCCCCGGTACAATTTCCGTATCAATCCCGATAGAAGCGCAACGATCACGAAAACGTAGGTAACTTTCAATATCAAAGAAAAATTGTGTAATCACATGGTTTGCGCCAGCATCAATTTTACGTTTTAAGTTAATCAAATCCGCTTGTGCGGATTTCGCTTCGGGGTGCACTTCCGGATAAGCGGCAACGGAAATATCAAAATCAGCAACGGAACGCAATAATTCCACGAGATCTGCCGCATAAAACGGTTTCTTTTCATAGCCTTTCGGTTCATCACCACGCAATGCGACAATGCGGCGAATGCCACTATCCCAATAATCTTTCGCAATTTGCTTTAATTCTTCCGCAGTCGCATCAATGCCGGTTAAATGAGGCGCAGCGTCCAATCCGGTTTCTTGCTTAATAGCTTTTACGATACTGTGAGTACGATCCCGTTCTCCGGAATTTGCACCATAAGTAACGGAAACAAATTTAGGCTCTAGAACTTTTAGGCGATGAATAGAGTCCCATAACATCGTTTCCATTTTTTCATTTTTAGGTGGGAAAAACTCAAAAGAAACATTGATTTTTTTATTAAAATCTGCAATGTTTTGGTTCAAGTTATTAATTTCTTTTGCATAGCTCATATTACTCTTCCTATAAAATGATATTGTCGCTCTACGATAAAATAACTTTGTCTATGAGTCAATTTTAATAAATTCATAAGAAACATTAATAAAATCCATAGTTTTTGTGCAAAAAACTCACACTTCCTAACACTTCTTTATTTAAACTTCACAAAATAGGGAAAATAGGGCTAAAATACACCAATTTTTTTGACCGCACTTTTATGACAACATCATTATGACGACGCCTAAAATCACCAATATCCGCTATAAAATCGCCCGTTGTGGCGAATGCGATGAAGTCGTCTCGATAACCTATCCCCTACCAAAGGATGAGCATGCACAATGTCCTCGTTGTCATCATATTTTAGCGACAACCCAGCGTTGGTCGCTACATCGCTGTGCTATGATCGCCCTTTCTCTCCTCATCTTAATGCCTTTTGCATTGGGCTTTCCTCTCTTAAGCCTTGATTTACTCGGTGTTAGGGTTGATGCTTCCGTGTGGGAAGGCATTTGGAAAATGGCCACCGCCGGCTATCAATACACGGCTTTTTTAGTGTTTGTTTGTGCCATATTGATGCCGATTTCTTTTGCAATTTTGGTGCTAATGTTGTGGTTTTCCAAATTACTGGGCATTCGTCCACGCAATGTTTTACTCTTTCTTGGTTACATTAAGCCTTGGGTGATGTTTGATGTGTATCTCGTTGCCCTTGGCGTATCGATGTTTAAAGTGCGTGAATATGCCGCTTTAGAAATTAACACTTATTTATTGGCTTTTGTCTTTACCGCACTTTTAACTACCCTTTTGTTTATTAAAATTAATGTCAATGAGTTATGGGATGAATTCTATCCGGAACACAAGCAACCTCGTGAAATTGATGATGGCATCGAACTCTGTACCGCCTGCAATTATTCCTTCCCTCATTCAGAGATCAAGCACAGTCATGGTCATTCAAACTGCCCTCGCTGTGATTCACGCTTAGATATTCCCGAATCCATTAAATTGCAACGAACATGGGCGCTGCTTATTGCCGGTATTATTATGCTCTTTCCAGCGAATTTACTCCCCATATCCGGTGTCTATCTAACTGGTGCATTATCGGAAGATACCTTAATGTCCGGTGTGATTTCATTCATTGCGATGAAAAGCTACTTTGTCGCCTTTGTCGTGTTCTTTGCGAGTATTTTTGTACCGATAAGCAAAATTTTCATTATGCTGTATTTACTCGCCAGCGTTCATTTCAAATGGCAGCATTCTATAAAATGGCAAATGCGCCTATTACATATCGTTCATTTCGTGGGCCGTTGGTCAATGCTGGATTTATTTGTTCTTGCATTAATGATGTCACTGGTTACACGAGGACAAATTATTAATTTCACCGTGGGTCCGGCAGCCTTTTATTTTGGTGCTGCTGTTTTTCTCACTATGATGTCAACCTCACAATTTGATAGCCGACTTATTTGGAAAATTTATGACAGAAAAACAACAAAATAACGAACATTCGAAAAGTTATCCGCCAGGTATCGCCTCACAATACAAAGCGATTCAAGCGATTTTACGCAAAAACCGAAAAGTTTCTCCCTTTTGGTTATTGCCGTTTATTGCCCTGTGCATTGGCGCAATCCTGTTTTTTCAGATCGTTGAAGAACAAGGAAAGAGCATCAAAATTACCTTTACAAACGGCGCAGGCTTAGTCGCCGATAAAACCCCTATTCGCTATCAAGGATTACAAATCGGTGTGGTGAAAAAAGTCAACTTCACCGACAATATGCAAAAAGTTGAAGTGCTTGCCAATATTTATCCTGAAGCCACAGGCGTGCTGCGTGAACATACCAAATTCTGGGTCGTACAACCCAGTGTTTCTCTGGCGGGGATTTCCGGATTAGACTCCCTGGTATCAGGCAACTACATTACACTCCAACCGGGCGATGGTGATAGCCAAGATGAATTTATCGCTCAAGAAAAAGGACCGATAGCCCAAGTGACACCCGGCGATCTGCTGATTCATTTAGTTTCCGATGATCTTGGCTCAATCTCCATTGGCGCAGCGGTTTATTTCAAAAAATTACCGGTCGGGAAAATTTATGATTACCGCTTTAATAAGGATAATAAAGTCGAAATTGATGTAGTTATTGAGAAAGAATATGCCCGTTTTGTCAAAAAAGACTCACGTTTTTGGAATATTAGCGGAATCTCCGCAAACATTACGCCGGCAGGCTTAAACTTTAATATGGAAAGTGTCAATTCCATTGTACAAGGGGCGGTTTCTTTTGATTCGCCTTCAAACAGCCCTGAGGCGACCGAAAATACAAGTTATACGCTTTATGCCAATTTACAAGCGGCAAAACGAGGAATTAATGTTGAAATAACAATTCCTACGGTTGCCGGTTTAGAAGCAGGACGTAATGATGTCTATTACCAAGATCACAAGATTGGTGTACTTTCAGCACTCACAACCATTGAAAATGATGACAGTATATTAAAAGGAACATTGCTTATCGATCCAAACCAAGCCAATTTATTAAAAACCAATACACGCATTGTTCTTCGTAATAAAAAACCAAGCTTGGGGGATTTAACCGATCCGCAGCGACTTTTTCGTGGTGATTATTTTGAAATTATTCCAGGTGAAGGCAGTGAACAATTAGTATTTGATGTCATTAAAGAAAATGAGTTACTTTTGAAAGCCCCAAATACTTTAGTCGTGAAATTAACTTCACCTGAAAGCTATGGGGTCTCGGAAGGTCAATCCGTTTACTATAACAATATTGCGATCGGTGAAATTATCCGCCAAAAAATAGGTATTGATGGTGTAGAATACGAGGTTGCCATCGCCTCAACCTATCGTAATTTAATTAATCCTAATACCCTTTTTGTTGCGGCATCAAATCTTGATATAAATATTGATGCTAACGGTGTACGCTTTGAAGCCGCCAATCCTGAAAAATGGCTACAAGGAGGCATCCGCATTATTGCTAAAAAAGGGTTAGGTGAAGCATTAAAAACCTATCCACTTTATAAAGACGCACAAAATGCGGAATATGGGATTACCGGCAATTTGGTTGAACCAAGCATTACCTTAAAAACCCCTACGTTACCGAGTATCAGCAAGGGCTCCATTGTGCTTTATCACCAGTATGAAGTGGGTAAAATCACCAATATTCAACCCCAAATCAACCATTTCAATATTGATGTTTATATCTATCCGCCTTACAAACATTTACTGACCGATAAAAGTGTCTTTTGGGTGGAAAGTGCAGCACAGGTTGATATTACGCCAAAAGGTATCAGTATTCAGGCAACGCCCATTGCCCGTTCATTAAAAGGTGCTATTAGCTTTGATAATACAGGTTCAGGAAAAAATACCACCTTATATGCCAATGAACTGAGAGCAAAATCTGCCGGACAAATTATTACCCTTACCACCGATGATGCCACCAATCTCAGCAAAGGCATAAGTTTACGTTATTTGGGGTTATCTGTCGGTGAGGTTGAAAATGTGACATTAGATGCAAAATCACGCAAGATCACGGCAAAAGCCTTCATTAACCCGAACTATATGGGAATAATCGCCAAAGAAGGATCAACCTTTAAAATCATTTCGCCACAAATTTCTGCCGGTGCCATTGAAAATCTAGATAGCCTTTTGCAACCCTATATTGATGTAGAAGTGGGAAATGGAAAAACAAAAACACAGTTTAACCTTACACAAACCACTGCAAGCCGTAATAAATATAGTCACGGAATGCCATTTATTCTTGAAACCAATGATGCAATGAATTTAACGGAAGGATCGCCTGTGCTTTATCGTGGTGTTGAAGTCGGCACAATTCGTAAATTTGACTTAAACAGCCTAGGTGATCGGGTGTTAATTCACATTGCGATTATGCCGAAATATCAGCATCTGGTGCGTAAAAACACCGAATTCTGGGTGGCCTCCGGCTATGACTTCACTCTGGATTGGCAAGGTGCTAAATTTAATACCGGTAGCGTTCAACAATTACTCAAAGGAGGGATTTCATTCTCCACACCATCAAACACGGTCATTCAACCGCAAGCACCGGCAAATCAGCGTTTCTTATTGCAAATTAAACGCCCAAATGAAGCTCAGAGTTGGAATTCCGGATCTCTTCCTAAACAATAAAGTGGAGAATATTTTCGCTATTATGTAGCAAATGCAC
>NZ_MLHJ01000065.1 GCF_001998965.1 Rodentibacter rarus | reverse complement strand
GTGTGCGGTGCATTATAGGGATTTTTTAATCCTGCGCAAGTGTTTTTTTTCAAAAAAATTTAAAAAAATGATCTTTTGATTAAAAGCACAGCGGATTGGGTGAAATTTGACTATCTTTTGATTATTTATCCAACGCATTAATTTGTTGTGCAAACACCTTAACTTTTTCCCAGTCTGTATATTCGACTTCTTTACTGGTGTCAGTTTCACCACCGGTGATTTTCATAATAAATTGGATCATTACCCGATCAAACCATTTATAACGTGGATATAATAATGCGCCCGCAAACACAGCGGCTAACTCGGGCTGCCATTTTGTACGTTGCAAAAATTTGCGGACATACACGTTCGTTTCCGGATTATCTTTTCCTTCTTTACGTGCGGTTAAATTCACGCCAAAAAATCCCGATCTTTTTTGTTCTAAATAAACAAGGTTACGCACAATAAAACGATCAAGTGTTTTATTAAAATGGCCATAGCGTATAGAGGCACCAATAATTACTTGCTCAAAGGGCGCAATATCATAATCTTCTCGTAGTTCATCAACTATCACCTCACCTTCTAAAAGTGCGGTTAAAAATTCAGAGATTTTTTTGGTTTGCCCATCATGGCTTGAATAAAGAATTAACGTTTTCATTAAGCTTTCCAAAATGCAGGAGTGAATAGAGCTAATAGAGTAAAGATTTCCAGACGTCCACATACCATCGCAATGGTTAAAATCCATTTTGCATTGTCGGGAATTGCCGTCATATTGCTACTGACAGAGCCCAATGCCGGTCCGAGATTGTTCAAACAGGCAAGCACTGCATTAAATGCATCGAAAGGTGTGACACCACTGGCGATGACCCCCAGTAAGCAAACTAAAAACACTAAAAGGTAGGCGGAAAAAAATGCCCAAATACTTCCTATAACCCGCTCATCTAATACAGTTTTCCCCCATTTTATGGGATAGACTAAATTGGGATGAACAACACGTTTTAGCTCCCGTTTTCCTTGTAAATAAAGCACTAATACCCGTGCCACACGTAAACCGCCCCCTACTGAGCCTGCACAACCGCCCATAAAGGAGGCAAGGATCAACAATACCGGTACAAAAGAAGGCCATACGGTAAAATCTGATGTGGTATAGCCTGTCGTGGTAGAAATTGAAACGGCTTGAAAGAGAACTTGTTCAAAATCTTGCCAAGACGATGAAAAATAATTGTGGTTCCACATCACGAAAGTACAAAGCACCACTAAAATGATCTGGGTGCTGATAAAAAACCGAAATTCAGGATCGCGCAAATAAATCTTGATAAAATTCTCACGTCCAATTGTTGAAAATGCACGAAAATGCAAGCCAAAATTACAGGCGGAAATCAATAAAAACAAGACGGTAATGGCGTTAATCAACGGGCTATTGAAATACCCCATACTGGCATCATGCGTTGAAAAACCGCCAATGGATACCGTGGAAAAACTGTGCGTCAACGCATCAAAAGGTGTCATTCCTGCCAGCCAATAAGCTAACGCACAAGAAATTGTCAGTAAAAGATAGATTATCCACAGCATTTTGGCGGTTTCCGCAATCCTCGGTCGAATTCGTTGCTCTTTCATCGGACCGGACATTTCCGCACGATAAAGCTGCATACCGCCAATCCCTAATAGCGGAATAATTGCGATTGCTAAGACAATGATCCCCATCCCCCCCAACCATTGTAAAAATTGGCGATAAAATAAAATCGCTTTAGGTAGATTATCCAATCCCGTCATTACCGTTGCGCCGGTCGTGGTTAAACCGGAGAATGCTTCAAACACCGCAGATGCCAAAGTCAAATGAGGCGCATCAAATAATAAAAGTGGTAATGTTGCCAAGCAACCCAATACAAACCAAAAGGCGACCACAATCAAAAACCCATCACGTGAACGCAATTCTTGTTTATGATGATGGCATGGCCACCAGAGTAATGCGCCAACAACTAAGCTCAAAACGAAAGCCTGCATAAATGCTTTTCCGCCACCGTCACCATAAATCAACGCCACAAATGCCGGAATTAACATCGTGCCGGAAAAACACATCACAAGAATCCCGATAATTCGGATTATAGATAAAATGTGCACAATTATTCGCCTTCTTCTAAAGGTTGAAGCATCAATTTTCCTGCTGATTTTTCAGTGAGTTCTAGGGAAAAAGGTTCAATCATTTTTTCGCTAATCCCTAACATTAAGTGAATCTGCACCTGAAAATCTTGTGACAAAATCGCTATTTGATATTTTTCACAAAGCAATTGCACCCAGCCCCATTGCCCATAATCACAATCCAAACGAAAAGCGATACGCTCTATTTTAATCTCGGTCTCCAAAAGTTTTAACGCTTGTTGAACGCCGCTATTGTAAGCACGTACGAGCCCCCCGGTGCCTAACAATACACCGCCAAAGTAACGTACGATCACAGCACTAATCTCTCCTACACCACTTCCTTGTAGTGCATTTAGCATCGGCTTTCCTGCTGTACCGGCCGGTTCGCCATCGTCAGAAAAACCAAATTGGAGAGAATCCTCAGGATTCCCCGCCACAGTCGCCCAGCAATGGTGTCGAGCTTGAGGATGCGTCAACTTAATCTTCTCCCAAAAGGCTCTCGCTTCCGATAAACCTTCTGTATGTTGCAAATAAGTGATAAAGCGGCTTTTTTTAATTTCTTCTTCAAAAATGACCGCACTTTTAGGGATGGGATATTCCGCCATGGTATTTATTCAGCTAATTTCAATGGGCGTTAGTCTATCACTGATGATAGGGATTTGTCGAAATTTCCCCACAAGTGGTATCATATGTATTATTTTTTTTAGAAAGTGAAATCCATGTCTGAAATTACGATCACCCAAACGCTCGATACCTTGGGTTTGCGTTGCCCGGAACCTGTCATGTTAGTGCGTAAAACCATTCGCCATTTAAACGAGGGGGATGTATTGTTGATCCTTGCCGATGATCCCGCCACTACGCGCGATATTCCAAGTTTTTGTCAATTTATGGAACACCGGTTACTACAAAGTGAGGTGGAAACAACGCCGTTTAAGTATTGGGTAAAGAAAGGGAAATAGGAGAGGTAAAATCCCCGCATAATCTACCTGTCACGCATAACCAAGTGATAATTAAGGATAATCAAATATTAACACTGTGATAGCTACGCAAGCGCAAAGAATGCCCCGAAACAGCGTGTGAATAGAGGGGCGAAATCAAATCAATTCCAAGCCCGACTGAAAATTGAAGTCCCCCACTCTCGCTATTAGAAGTCTGATTTTAGCGCCAATAAAATTTTTACATCCAACAGATTTTCTTTTCTCCCCAAGAATAAAAAATGAGCAAAGAAAATTACTTCCTATTGACGTTACGTTCCCTAAAACAAATTTACAAAAGAGGGCAATATTTGAGCTAAAACAAGCGATGATGATAAAAAAGTACGATCAAAATTCACCGCACTTTTTCATTCTCTACGCTTCCATCGACATACAAAGTAAACTCAATGGGTGAATACAGGTGACATTGGAAGACATATCAATTTGCCATTTACAGGTTTGACATTCAGAAATCACATAATCAAATCCGCCTTCGTTGATATGCTCAAATAAGCTTTTCCCAATGGCTTGTGCGGTGTCATAGTTTTCCGCTTTAAAACCATAAGTACCGGCAATACCACAACATTGTGATGGCAACATAATGATTTCCAATCCCGGAATTTGTTTCAACACCTCCAATGTGTAAGGTGCCCAACCTGCTTTTTCGACATGACACGCCGTGTGGTACGCCACCCGCAATTTCAGCGGCTTCAACGGTAAGCGTTTCCCCTCTTTAAAAAGCCGATATAAGAAAGGGGTCACCATATGGATATGTGGGCGGACTTTAGCATTGTCGATGCCCAAAATATGATGATATTCATCCCGTAAATTTAACGCACAACTTGAAGCCTCGCTAATCACGTCTAAACCATTTTCATCCACCATTTTGCCGATAAAATTGGTATTGAATTGAGCAATATTGCGTGCACGCTCAGGAAAACCATTTACCGTTAAAGGTAAGCCGCAGCATTTTTCTTTTTCCAACAACATCACGCCAATCCCCATGGCATTGAATACTTTCAAAAATTCTTTGCCCAGTTGGGGATTGTTATAGTTCACATAACAGCCATGAAAATAGGCCACTTTATGTTCAAACTTTTTCTGCGCTTCCAAGGCATTTTTCATATACCAGCTACGAAACGTGCCAAAGGCATATTTCGGTAAGGTGCGTTTTTTGCTGATATTGAGGGTTTTCTCAAGCACAAATTTTGTTGCGCTCAATCCTGTAATACGGTTCACAATAGGGGCAAGAGGCGTGTTGAGTTTTCCCATCACATCGGTGTTACTCAAAATGACATCACGCAATTTGTTCATCAGCGGTTTTTTCTGTTGAGCCAAATGATTATTACGCGCCCGAACAATGAGATCACCAATTTTGACATCAGACGGACAAGCCACTTCACAACGTTTACAGTTGGTGCAGTATTTAAGGGCTTCGTCATAAAGTTCGGCCGATTTTAAACGTAAACGCTCTCCATCGGGGCCGGATTGCTTCGGACCGGGATAAAGCGGGTTATTACGGGAAACCGGACAAACAGCGGTACAGGCGGTACATTTAATACAGCTTTCAAAACTTTCATCAATATATTGATGGCTTGAGGTCGAATTAAGCGATTGTTTTGCGCTGTCAATTAATCGTTGAATATTGGTATCCATTATCGCCCCCTATTTCGCCAAAATTTCATCGGCAACAGTCAATGCCGTTACCACGGCTACCCCGGAACCACAGCCAAGTTCTAACGCATTAAAACCCCCGATGACATTCCCCACTGCATATAAATTCTTTAAAAATTGACCGCTCTTTTGCACTTGGCAATGGGCGTTAATCACCACCCCGGCCGATTGATAAGGTTGCGGATTAGAGAAACGGTTATCCGTCCAAGTGAAACGATCTTTCTCATCAAAACCGGCTACCCCTGTAATATCGGCATAAAACACCGGTTCGAAAATTCGATTGAATTCAGACATTAAGCCTTTGCTGAAAAAACTGCCCGATGCAAGTACAAAATTATCCGCAACAATTTCTTCGTCATTATGCAAACGCGTCATAATACAACGCACACGATCACCGTCAAAATGGGCTTTCACCGCACTATCACCATTCATCATTAAGCCCCCGAGAGATTCAAATCGGCGGCGTAATTGAATACGTTGGCGCATTCCCAGTAATGATGGCGGCAAAGTCGGTAATTCAAATAAAGCAAGTTTTGTGGCTTGGCGAAGTGCGGTCATAAATTCTTGATTTTCTAGCCCAAAACACGCCGGCAAAAATACGGCTTCCGCACCTTGCGCTGAATCCACAATTTCTTTCACCAACTCATCAAAAGCTAATTTATGCTCTAAAAGCTGGGCGATATTGACACTACGGAACTCTCGGGCATTTTGGCGAAGTTCGTCTAACTGTGGAATATTCAAGAAACCGCTGGTGACCTCGCAATGAGTGAATTGTGCATTAAGCACTAAATTTGCCGCTAATAATTGCGGTTGGAAATCGTGATAACCTTCAATCCCTAACACTGCAATGCGTTTGTGTGGGAAAGGTTCGTTCCCTTCTACCGTAGGCACACTATTCGGGGAAAGCCATGTGCCACGCAAACTCCCTAGCCCCGCAACCCGCCAGTGGTTTTTTTCACTCGAACCGACTAAATGAAGATTGAGCGATTGCGCCAAGTCTTCAAAGGCTTGCGCTTTGCTTATCACCTGTTCTGCACCTAATAGGCTATAAGGATGTGCCGGTAATGCGTTGCAAAGTGCGGTCAAATTTTCGGGTAAATTTTCCACCGCACTGCCGTCAGGCAAACGGCTTAATAAATCAAACGAACCGGAAGCAAAATCCATAGCGGCTTGTCCGTTGTTGATGATCACACAATGTTTACCCTGTTGTTGAAGGGCGATACCGCAGGTTAATCCTGCCAAACCGCCACCAATAATGGCTACATCAAAATTCATTACTATCCGTCCCCTGTTGTGCTTGTTCTTCAAGGGGTTTCACATCATTCAACCCCAATACACTGCCATACATCCAAGCGGTAAATTCCGCCTCACGAATTGCCTCGCCCCAAGCGATAGGCTGAATTCCACGCCAACGTTCTTCCATAAAAGCATTCAGTTGCGTGGTGGATTGGCGAGGCGTGGCAACCTCAAAACGGTTCATCAACCCGGCAGCACGACAGGCGCAAAGTTCTGCTTGGCAAGTTCCCATACCCACTCGGGTGCGGCGGCGTAAATCCACCAGATTATTCACATCAAGTTCATCAACGGCATAACGCACTTCACCAGCTGTCACCGCTTCACATTCACACACCATGGAACGATCTAAACGATCTGTTTGAAGCAATCGGCTTGCCCTTGCACCGTGGCGATACACGGCGGAATAACGAATGGTGCTTGGTAATGAAATGACTTTTTGATTGGTTTCTTGGCGGCTTTCTGTCGAACCCGGCAAAGGACGCTCTGCGGTCACACAAGACGCATTTTTATTCAGTTTTCTGCACACCAAATCCGTAGCCCACTCCGCCATTAAGCGATAAGTCATCAATTTACCGCCGGTTATTGTGATAAATCCGTCTAAGCCATCACGCTCGGCATGATCCAATAAGACAATACCACGGCTCACATTCCGACCGGACGGATCATCATCCGTTGCCACTAATGGTCTAACCCCTGCATAAGCACGAAGCACACGGGTATGACGTAAACTTGGCGCTAATTTTTCCCCTTCACGGAAAAGAATATCCACCTCTTCAGGGGTAATTTCCATATTGTCAATTTGATCGTAAGGAATACGGCTGGAGGTAGTACCAATCACACAAATGGTATCACCCGGCACAAGAATATCCGCATCTGCCGGTTTACGACAGCGGTTAATCACCATTTTATTGATACGGTGTCCCATTACCAACAATGCGCCTTTTGCGGGGAACATTTTTATTTTGAGATCCGCATATTCCGCAATCCCTTGTCCCCAAATCCCACTGGCATTCACCACTACCGGTGCAAAAAATTGGCGTTTCACTTTGTTTTTATGATCATAAACCTCAACACCAATGACTTTTCCCCCTTCCCGAATGAGATTTTTCACTTCACAATAAGTGAAAACTTTAGCACCGTTTTCTGCCGCATCCATCATATTGGAGGCGGTTAAACGGAAAGGATCAATAGAACCGTCAGGCACTACCACAGCGCCTACTAAATTTGGATTAACGGAAGGTTCCATTATTTTGGCAAGTTGAGGATCAATCGCCACGGCTTCAATACCGGATTTTGTACAGCTTTCAATGAAGGTTTTTTGATAGTCGAGGGAATCTTCAGGTAGGGTAATAAATAGACCTTCGGTTTCGTCCACACAGTGACGAGCAATTTGGCGCAAAATACGGTTTTCTTTAATACATTCTTCCGCCGATTCCTGATCATTTACTGCATAACGCGCGCCACTATGCAAAAGCCCGTGATTACGCCCCGTTGCACCGGTGGCAATATCACGGCGTTCTAATAAAATGCAGGAAATCCCCCGCAATGCACAGTCACGGGCAATCCCCGCGCCGGTTGCCCCCCCACCGATGATAATCACATCTGTTGATAAAGAAGAAAAATCTCCAACATTTCGATATAAATTAGGCGATAATCCCATGTTTACCCCCAAAGCCCACAAAAATAATAAAAAACAAAACCTCTAAAAAAACCTTTGGCAAATTGTAGAGAATAACGCCTAAATTAACAACATTTTGAGCGAAAAAGAAAAT
This sequence comes from Rodentibacter rarus, assembly GCF_001998965.1. Taxonomy (GTDB): domain Bacteria; phylum Pseudomonadota; class Gammaproteobacteria; order Enterobacterales; family Pasteurellaceae; genus Rodentibacter; species Rodentibacter rarus. The sequence goes on along the minus strand of NZ_MLHJ01000065.1, from coordinate 15,506 downwards.
AAATCTGTGAAATAGATCACAATATTTTCGCATTCACTCATATCAATATAACTTTTTTGTGAACAGGCTCACATTTTTCAATTCTCAAACTTTCTTATTTTTTATTTTTCATTATGATGCGCACTCTCCTTTCTTTTTAATAGGAAAGGACAAATCATAATTCAATATGTTGGAGAAAAATTATGTTTGGACCATTTAAACCCGCACCGCACATTGCGGAACTTCCGGCGGAAAAAATTGATTCTACCTATAAGCGTTTACGTTGGCAGGTCTTCGCAGGGATCTTCTTTGGCTACGCCGCTTATTATTTTGTGCGTGCAAACTTTGACTTGGCTCAAAAAGGGTTAATTGAAGCCGGTATGTATAACAAGGCTGAGTTGGGTCTTGTTGGTACAGCTGCCGGTTTAGCTTACGGTTTGTCAAAATTCTTTATGGCAATGCTTTCGGACCGTTCTAATCCGAAAGTCTTCTTACCATTCGGTTTATTACTATCCGGTTTATGTATGACCATGATGGGGTTATTCCCGTGGGCAACATCCGGCATCGTTGTTATGTGGATTATGATCTTCTTAAACGGTTGGTTCCAAGGTATGGGTTGGCCTCCATGCGGACGGACAATGGTTCACTGGTGGTCTAAATCCGAACGTGGAACCATTGTTTCTATTTGGAATACCGCCCACAACCTTGGTGGTATGGTACCCGGTGCCATGGTGCTTCTCGCCGGTGCGCTTTATTTCAGCACACACGGTGTAGAAGCCACCGCAAAAGATGTATGGCAACAAGCCCTTTACTATCCGGGTATTGCAGCGATGATCATCGCTATTCCAATTTATCTTGTGATGAAAGATACCCCACAATCTTGTGGCTTACCGCCTGTTGAAAAATGGCGTAATGACTACCCTGATGACTATAACGAAAAAACCTACGAGCATGAGCTTTCCACGAAAGAAATCTTTATGACTTATGTGTTGAAAAACAAATTGTTATGGTACATCGCTATTGCTAACGTCTTCGTTTATTTAATTCGCTACGGTGTGTTGAAATGGTCACCGGTTTACTTAGGTGAAGTAAAACACTTCAACATTAAGGGAACGGCTTGGGCATACACCATTTATGAATTAGCTGCCATTCCGGGTACATTATTATGTGGTTGGGTTTCTGACCATGTATTCAAAGGTAAACGTGGATTAACCGGTTTCATCTTTATGATTTTAACCACGATCGCCGTTGTCGCTTTATGGAAAAACCCGGCAACACCAGAAGCAGAGATCGCAAGCTACGGTGCTTGGTATGAAAACCCATATCAATTAACCGACTTTATTTTAATGACGACTATCGGTTTCTTAATTTATGGTCCAGTGATGTTAATCGGCTTACACGCCCTTGAGCTTGCACCGAAAAAAGCCGCTGGTACGGCAGCAGGTTTCACCGGTTTATTCGGTTATTTAGGCGGTACGGTATCAGCTTCTGCTGTGGTTGGTTGGGCAGCAGAATACTACGGCTGGGATGGCGGTTTCTACGTGATGATTGCCGGCGGTATCTTAGCGGTATTACTCCTTTTCATTGTGATGGTTGAAGAAAGTAAACACAAAGCAAAATTAGGTGATACCTACGGTACCAAATAATTAGCGTAAACAAGGCGACGGGCAAATGCTTAAGTCGCCTTTTTTATTTAATAAATCTTTAATATAGATGAATTATATTGACTGAATATTATTCACAAAAAACCGTTCCAAAAACTAACCGCTCTTTTAAGGAGAAATATTTATGAAACTTAAAACCTTAGCCCTTTCTTTATTGGCTGCCGGTATATTAGCCGGTTGTAGTAGTCAATCTTCAACAATGGCAAATAGTATGAAATCAGAGAAAATCATTATTGCCCACCGTGGTGCAAGTGGTTATTTACCGGAACATACGCTGGAGTCCAAAGCCCTTGCCTTTGGTCAACAAGCGGATTATTTAGAACAAGATTTAGCCATGACAAAAGATGGTCGTCTTATTGTTATTCATGATCACTTTTTAGACGGTTTAACCGATGTGGCGAAAAAATTCCCAAACCGTCATCGTAAAGACGGGCGCTACTATGTGATCGACTTCACCTTAAAAGAAATTCAAAGTTTGAATATGACGGAAAACTTTGAAACCAAAGACGGTAAACAAGTTGCCGTTTATCCTAACCGTTTCCCACTTTGGAAATCCCATTTCAAAATCCATACTTTTGAGGATGAAATTGAATTTATCCAAGGTTTAGAAAAATCCACCGGTAAAAAAGTGGGCATTTATCCAGAAATCAAAGCCCCTTGGTTCCATCATCAAAACGGCAAAGATATTGCGGCTGAAACACTCAAGGTATTGAAAAAATACGGTTATGACAAAAAAACTGATAATGTCTATTTACAGACCTTTGATTTTAACGAGTTAAAACGCATCAAAACCGAATTACTGCCGAAAATGGGGATGGATTTGAAATTAGTTCAATTAGTGGCATACACCGATTGGCATGAAACCGAAGAAAAAAATGCTCAAGGCAAATGGGTGAATTACGATTACGATTGGATGTTTAAACCGGGTGCAATGGCGGAAGTAGTGAAATACGCTGACGGCGTGGGGCCGGGTTGGTATATGTTAATTGACAAAGAGAAATCAAAAGCGGGTAAAATTCAATACACTCCATTAGTGAAAGAATTAGCACAGTATAATGTGGAATTGCATCCTTATACGGTGCGTAAAGATGCTCTACCGGAATTTTTTACCGATGTGAATCAAATGTATGATGCATTACTCAATAAAGCGGGAGCAACAGGTGTGTTTACTGATTTCCCTGATACCGGGGTTGAATTTTTGAAAGGCAAAAAATAATTCTTTGTGTACTAAAGAAAGAACCCAATCTATGAAAGATTGGTTTCTTTTTTTATGCTTGAAAAGTGCGGTTGTTTTCCAACCTGTTTTTCTATTTGGCTACATTACCACTGCATAAACAGCCGCCGCCAATAACGAGCCGATGATCGGTCCTGCAATCGGTACCCAACAATATGCCCAATCCGGTTTGGTGTTTAATTGGCGACTGAGGAAAAGTCCTAAGGTTAAACGCGGTCCGAAATCCCGTGCCGGATTTATGGCGTAGCCGGTTGTTCCCCCTAAACTCAAACCAATCGCCCAAACGAGAATCGCAACCGGTAATGCACCGATAGAGCCTAAACCAATAGGCGTCGCTTCCGTTGTGCCAGGTAAGGTAATATCCGCCCCAACGATATAGAAAATCACAAAAATCAAGACAAAGGTGCCGATAATTTCGCTGACAAGGTTGCTTGGATAATGACGAATCGCCGGCTCTGTACAGAAACAAGCACGTTTTGCGCCTTCATTTTCAGTGGCGAGGAAATGACTACGGTACATCACATAAACCAACAATGCGCCCACCATTCCCCCTAAAATTTGGGCGATGACATAACCCGGTACGAACCCCCAATCGAATGCTCCTTTTGCGGCAAGACCTAAAGTGACGGCTGGATTTAAATGCGCACCACTGTAAGGCCCGACAACGACAACCGCTACATACACGGCAAACGCCCATGCAGTCGTAATCACAATCCAACCGGAACTTTGTCCTTTCGTTTTATCAAGACAAACATTGGCAACCACACCGTTCCCTAAAAGAATCATTAAAGCGGTGCCGAAAAACTCTGCGAAATAAACATTCATAAGAGAATCTCCATACAATGATTGAAGAAGGCAGTTCTAAAAAGAAGTGCCGATAGGCAATTGTGTTCGTTGTTCGATCAAAGGTGAGAAACTCAATGTTGAGTGCGTTCATTATCGGCTAAAAACCTTACACTTCAAGTAGGTATTTCAACTAAATTTTAGAAATGAGAACCAGATCACATAATTTATCGAAAAAGAAAATTTTTTTGTGAGCATTATCACGAAATCACAAAGTCACACTTTAAATTTGATGAGAATTCGATTAGGTTATTGGCGCAATTTGTTCGTTTAAGCTCAAAATATTCGTTTATTACTAATAATGTACTCCAAGGAGTTTACCATGACCGACAAAAAATACATTATCGCTTTAGATCAAGGCACAACCAGTTCTCGAGCGGTATTATTAGATCATAATGCGAACATTGTCGAAATTGCTCAACGCGAATTTACGCAAATTTATCCTCAGGCAGGTTGGGTAGAACATAACCCAATGGAAATTTGGGCGACACAAAGCTCTACGCTCAATGAAGTGGTCGCCAAAGCCGGGATTACCTCCGATGAAATCGCTGCTATTGGTATCACCAACCAACGTGAAACCACCATTGTGTGGGAAAAAGCAACGGGCGCCCCGGTTTATAACGCCATTGTTTGGCAATGCCGCCGCACAGCTGATATTACCGATAAGTTAAAAGCTGATGGCTATGAGGAGTATATTCGCCACACCACGGGGTTAGTGGTGGACCCGTATTTTTCCGGTACAAAAGTGAAATGGATTTTGGACAACGTGGAAGGGGCACGGGAAAAAGCAGAGCGTGGCGAACTCTTATTTGGTACGGTAGACACGTGGCTTGTGTGGAAACTGACTCAAGGTCGTGTTCACGTCACCGATTACACTAATGCCTCACGCACAATGTTATTTAATATTCACACCAAACAGTGGGATGACAAGATGCTTGAAATCTTGAATATTCCTCGATCAATGTTGCCTGAAGTGCGTAATTCTTCTGAAATTTACGGTCAAACCAACATTGGCGGTAAAGGTGGTGTACGTATTCCGGTAGCAGGGATTGCCGGTGACCAACAGGCCGCACTTTATGGGCATTTATGTGTACACGCAGGGCAAGCAAAAAACACCTATGGTACAGGTTGTTTTATGTTGCTCCACACCGGTGATAAAGCCATTACCTCAAAAAATGGGTTGCTTACCACTATCGCTTGTAATGCCAAAGGCGAACCGGAATATGCGTTGGAGGGTTCAGTCTTTATTGCGGGGGCTTCTATCCAGTGGTTGCGTGATGAACTCAAAATTGTTCACGACAGTTTCGATTCCGAATATTTTGCGCAAAAAGTACCGGATAGCAATGGCGTTTATGTGGTTCCGGCATTCACCGGCTTAGGTGCACCTTATTGGGATCCTTATGCACGAGGTGCAATTTTCGGGCTTTCCCGAGGCGCTAATCGTAACCACATTGTGCGAGCCACCCTTGAATCTATCGCCTATCAAACTCGTGATGTATTAGAAGCGATGCAATCCGATTCAGGCGAACGCCTACAGTATCTTCGTGTAGATGGTGGGGCAACAAACAATAACTTCTTGATGCAATTCCAAGCGGATATCTTGGATGTGAATGTAGAACGCCCTGTAGTGAAAGAAGTCACCGCATTAGGTGCTGCATATCTTGCCGGTCTCGCCACCGGTTTCTGGAAAGATTTAGACGAGCTACGAGATAAAGCCCGCGTAGAACGCACCTTCACCCCGGATAACGATAACGAAAAACGTGAACGCCGTTATAAAGGTTGGAAAAAAGCAGTAAAACGCTCACTTGAATGGGCGAAGGAAGATGCTGAATAACATAAAGTGCGGTCAATTTTGACCGCATTTCCATTTCTATACATTAATCCCTAGCTTCTCAGACATAGATTTTGAAAACTCATCCAACATAGCATATCGTTTTCGATACATAGAACGCTTTTTACTTGGTACCTCGTCAAGGTTTCTGTCATCCTCTAAAGGTAGTTCCCAGTAATCCTTTAGCAAGCCATTTGATTCGGCAAAAATCGTGTCATAATCAACCACGTAGGATTTAGACTGAATAAAACGAGATTTATTTTGATACTTTTGTGGAATGCCGAGTAGTTTATCGAACCCAAGCGTCTTTGTGAGATCCTTCATTACTTCAATCATTAAATAAGCAGGAGGCAAGCCATGGCAAGCTTTCGTAAGCTGTTTTACCCTTTCTTTTGAATCGGCAAAATTCGGTCCCTGTACAACGGCAATAAGCAATGCGTCCCTAAGTTTGGCAAAAGTAAGCAAATAAACCAGTTCATTTTGAGATTTATGCCACAACTCCAATACCCAATAACCTTCCATAGGCTGATGCGTCGTCATACTTAATGTTATTTCAAAATCAGGGATAATTTCTCCCAAATTCAATGGTTTTTCCCACAATGGTGTTGGAAGTGCGGTCAATTTTTTCGGTAAAAATAATAAGTTCTCGCAAATGGCTTCAAAACGTTCCGATGCTGTTAAACGTTTATCCAAAAAACGGCAAGCTAAAGGGTAGCTATAATTTATACGTTCATTTAATAAATCAATAAGGAAAGGATGTTGATTTACAAAATGCTCAAATTTTCTAATCCAACATCGATGTAAAAAACTGCGCAAATTATAGCGTAAACGTTTTAAATAATTAGAACGCCCTGGACGGTCAGGGTAAATAATATCCGCTTTAATCCAAGTGTATTGTTGGTTTGTTGTCATTTTTGTTGTTAAATAAATTGATTCTTAGGCGGAACTATTCTACACAATTTCAGCAGATTTGCGATCTATGATATGCTTAGCACCACTATATCAGAGGAAAAATTATGTCTGAAATAAAGTTGAACTATCATAAAACCCATTTTCTCACGAGCTCCCCGAATATCCGCTCAATTCCGGAAGATACCGGTATTGAAATCGCCTTTGCCGGTCGTTCAAATGCGGGAAAATCCACCGCACTTAACGCCCTAACAAACCAAAAAAACCTAGCTCGTACCTCTAAAACCCCGGGACGTACCCAGCTTATCAATTTATTTGAGGTTGAACCAAATTGTAAACTTGTGGATCTACCGGGCTATGGTTATGCCGCTGTACCGGAACAAATGAAAATCCAATGGCAAAAATCCTTAGGGGAATATTTACAAAAACGTGAATGTTTAGCGGGGCTTGTTGTATTGATGGACATTCGTCACCCTCTAAAAGATCTCGATCAACAAATGATTGAATGGGCAGTTTCCGCAGATTTACCCATTTTACTCTTACTCACCAAAGCAGATAAATTGAGCCAAAGCGCACGGAGCAAACAAGTAAAAATGGTGCGGGAGGCGATTCTTCCTTTCCAAGGCGATATTCAAGTGGAAGTCTTTTCAGCACAAAATAAAATCGGTATTGATAAATTGGCTACAAAATTAGACAGTTGGTTTTCACCGGTTTTTACGGAATAAAATGTGAATTTTACGATGAAGATCGCAAAAAAAGCCTATGATGAATGATTTCATCATAGGCTTTTTTTATAGTACGAAAACGTTTTAAATTTTATCCGCACTTTTAGGAGCCTATGTCCCTTGCTATTGTTTATAGCCGAGCCTCTATGGGCGTTCAAGCACCACTCGTTACTATTGAAGTCCATTTGAGTAATGGAAAACCAGGATTTACCCTTGTGGGCTTACCTGAAAAAACGGTGAAAGAAGCACAAGATCGCGTGCGTAGTGCATTAATGAACGCACAATTTAAATATCCGGCAAAACGCATCACCGTAAACCTTGCACCGGCAGATTTACCCAAAGAAGGGGGGCGATTTGATCTCCCTATTGCCATTGGCATTTTAGCAGCTTCCGATCAATTAGATGCCTCAAGGTTAAAAGGCTTTGAATTTGTGGGTGAGCTCGCATTAACCGGACATTTGAGAGGTGTCCATGGCGTGATTCCCGCTATTATTGCGGCACAAAAAGTCAAACGAGAACTTATCATTGCCAAGCAAAATGCCAACGAAGCCTCGCTAGTGTCTGGACAGAATACTTACTTTGCGCAAACGCTACTTGATGTAGTGCAATTTCTCAATAATCAGGAAAAATTACCCAGCACCACTGAATTAACCCCAGAAAGTGCGGTCAATTTTTCCCCTGGAAACCACTTAGACTTAACGGATATTATCGGACAACAACACGCCAAACGAGCTCTCACCATTGCTGCCGCAGGGCAACACAATTTACTTTTCCTAGGTCCACCCGGGACGGGGAAAACTATGTTGGCAAGCCGTTTAACCGCCCTGTTACCGGAAATGAGCGATCAAGAAGCCATTGAAACCGCCTCGGTAACAAGCCTTGTGCAAAATGAACTCAATCTCTACAATTGGAAGCAACGCCCTTTTCGATCTCCACATCACAGCGCCTCGTTACCCGCACTTGTAGGCGGGGGGACAATCCCCAAACCGGGCGAAATTTCTTTGGCGCATAATGGGGTGCTTTTTTTAGATGAATTACCGGAGTTTGAGCGAAAAGTATTAGATGCCTTACGTCAACCGCTAGAAAGTGGCGAAATCGTTATCTCTCGAGCCAACGCCAAAATTCAATTTCCCGCCCGTTTCCAATTGGTGGCGGCAATGAACCCCAGTCCGACAGGGCATTATACCGGCACCCATAATCGCACCTCGCCACAGCAAATTATGCGTTATCTCAATCGTCTATCCGGGCCGTTTTTGGATCGATTTGATTTATCCATTGAAGTGCCGCTTCTGCCACAAGGGAGTTTACAACATTCAGGGGATCGAGGGGAAACCAGTGCACAAGTGCGGGAAAAGGTGTTAAAAGTAAGGGAAATTCAATTAGCCCGTGCCGGAAAAATCAATGCTTATTTAACCGGTAAAGAAATTGAACGTGATTGTAAATTAGAGGAAAAAGAGGCGTTATTTCTTGAAAAGGCATTGAATAAATTGGGGCTTTCTGTGCGTGCCTACCACCGTATTTTAAAAGTTTCACGCACTATTGCCGATTTAAATGGGGAAAAACATATCTCCCAAGCCCATTTGGCAGAAGCCCTAGGCTATCGGGCAATGGATAGGTTATTGCAAAAACTCATTAACCTATGACGGTTGTGAGCTAACAATGAATTGATGTTGGTTGATAGGGCGATGGATACAGCTTGTAGCAAAAGTATTCCCCAACATAGGCGATGGTTTCAGGATGACGCATAAATAAACATCGCTCTTCCGTGAGAAAATCCACGGAAGAGCGATGGGTTTATTTTTTCCAATTTTTTAAGGCATCGGCAAAGGCATTGCCCATAGCACTATTATTTTGGGAACGTGAAGTGCGATCTTGTCGTGTATGGTGAGATCGTGGTCTCGCCGATAAAGTGCGGTCAGATTTATCGCTGTTTTTCACCGCACTTTCTTCTAACCGCATCGTCAAAGCAATACGTTTACGGGGAATATCCACCTCTAAGACTTTAACTTTAACGATATCCCCGGTTTTCACCACTTGATGCGGATCTTCAACAAATTTATCACTAAGTGATGAAATATGCACCAACCCATCTTGGTGAACCCCAATATCCACAAAGGCACCGAAGTTGGTGACATTTGTGATCGTGCCTTCTAAAATCATCCCGGCTTTTAAATCGGTAATCTCTTCAACCCCTTCAATAAAGGTGGCAGTTTTAAATTCACCACGAGGGTCACGCCCCGGCTTTTCCAATTCTTTGAAAATATCTTGTACGGTCGGTAAACCAAAACGTTCATCAGTAAACTGTGCGGCATTAAGCTGACGCACTGTACTGCTTCCCATTAATTCTTGAATCGACTGTTGGGTCGCCTGCAAGATTTTTTCCACTAATTCATAAGCCTCAGGGTGAACACCTGACGCATCGAGCGGATTTTTACCTCCGGCAATACGCATAAAACCGGCGCATTGTTCAAAGGCTTTTGGCCCCAAACGGGGCACATTTTTCAATTGTTCACGGCTGTCAAAACGACCGTTTTCATCACGATAAGCCACAATATTTTGTGCTAAGGTTTTTGTCATCCCTGCCACACGGGCGAGTAACGGAGCGGAAGCGGTGTTTAAATCGACCCCAACGGCATTCACACAATCTTCCACCACCGCATCTAATTTACGGGCTAATTGGGTCTGATTCACATCATGCTGATATTGCCCCACACCAATGGCTTTAGGCTCAATTTTCACCAGTTCCGCCAATGGGTCTTGTAATCGGCGGGCAATAGAAACCGCACCACGCAAGGAAACATCTAAATTTGGAAACTCATTAGCAGCAAATTCAGAGGCAGAATAGACTGAAGCGCCCGCTTCACTTACCACCACCGTTTGTGGTTTATTTTCTTTGATTTCTTTAATCACTTCTTTCGCAAAACGTTCTGTTTCACGAGAGGCGGTACCATTACCAATGGCTATCAACTCGACATTATGTTGGCGAATTAAGCTAAATAAAGTCATTTGTGCTTCGCTCTCACGGCCTGTATGAGGATAAATGGTCGCCGTATCCAATAATTTTCCGGTGTTATCCACCACTGCCACTTTCACCCCGGTGCGTAAGCCCGGGTCAAGTCCCATGGTATTTTTTGACCCGGCAGGTGCCGCCATTAAAAGTGCGGTCAAATTTCGGGCAAAAACATCAATGGCTTCTTCTTCCGCTTTTTCACGCAGTGCACTCATTAATTCCGTTTCTAAATGGAGGGAAACTTTAATTTTCCACGTCCAAGCAATCACTTGCTCACGCCATTTATCTGCCGGCTGACCGCTTAAACGGACGCCCAAATGTTCTTGAATAATGTCTTCACAATAACTGTGACGAGCCCCTTCTTCCGCATCGGGATCGGCATTTAAGGTCAGCTGTAAAATGCCTTCATTACGTCCTCTGAACATGGCTAAAGCACGGTGTGACGGCACATTTTTCAATAATTCCTGATGATCGAAATAATCTTGGAATTTTGCCCCCTCTTGTTCTTTCCCTTCTGCGACTTTCGCTTCAATTTGTGCATTTTGCTGTAAATATTGACGCACTTTTGCCAATAATTGGGCATCTTCAGCAAAGCGCTCCATTAAAATATAGCGGGCGCCATCTAATGCCGTTTTGGTATCCGCAACACCTTTTTCTGCATCCACGAAAGAAAGTGCGGTCATTTCCGGATCATTTTTTGGTTCGTTCCAAAGTAACTCGGCAAGTGGCTCAAGCCCCGCTTCAATGGCAATTTGTCCTTTGGTACGGCGTTTCGGTTTGTAAGGCAAATAGAGATCTTCCAGTTCGGTTTTACTTTGTGTCGCTTCAATTTGCGCACGCAATTCATCGGTGAGTTTGCCTTGTTCCTCAATGGATTTCAAAATACTTTGGCGGCGATCTTCAAGTTCACGCAAATAGCCTAAGCGGCTTTCAAAATGGCGAAGTTGGGTATCATCTAACCCACCTGTCGCTTCTTTACGATAACGTGCAATAAATGGAATAGTGTTACCGTCATCCAGTAATTGAATAGCGGCGAGAATTTGATGAGAAGCAACATTAAGTTCTGCTGCGATAATTTGACTAATTTGTTGATTTAACATCGGTATACGTCTTTGTTGAAAATAAAATCGGGCATAGAATACTGGTTTTGATACCTTGGCTCAAATATAATTCAATAAATTTTCCGACCTTTACAAAAGAAATGGCAAAATCCAATTACATCACACGCCAAGGCTGGAGCGCCTTGAACAAAGAACTGAAATTTTTGTGGAAAGAAGAACGCCCTAAAGTGACCCAAGCGGTTTCTGATGCTGCTGCTTTAGGGGATCGCAGTGAAAATGCGGAATATATTTATAGTAAACGGCGATTAAGAGAAGTTGATCGCCGTGTGCGTTTTCTCACAAAACGTTTAGAAGTTTTACAAATTGTGGATTACAACCCCAAACAAGAAGGTAAAGTGTTTTTTGGCGCTTGGGTGGAATTAGAAGATGAAAATGGAGAAGTGAAGCAATATCGCCTTGTGGGTTGCGATGAGTTTGATCCGGCAAAAAATTGGATTTCGATTGACTCTCCGGTTGCCCGAGCTTTGATTGGAAAAAGTGTTGATGATGAAGTGATGGTGGAAACCCCTTCAGGGCGGATTACACTTTATATTAATCGTATCTGGTACGAAAATATCTAAATTTTTTATCATTTTGATAAAAAAGAACCCACACATAGAAAGTGCGGGTTCTTTTTTCATTGATTTACCATTAGGCTTTAGGACCTGCGGCGATTAACGCTTTTCCTTCTGCATTGGTCGCATATTTTTCAAAGTTTTTCACGAAACGACCGGCTAAATCTTCCGCTTTCGCTTGCCATTGGGCTTTATCTGCATAAGTATCACGAGGATCTAAGATTGCAGGATCGACCCCCGGCAATGCGTTTGGAATCGCTAAGTTGAAGATTGGCAACTCGCCCATTTCCGCTTTTTCAATTGAACCGTCTAGAATCGCATCAATGATGCCACGGGTATCTTTGATAGAAATGCGTTTACCTGTACCGTTCCAGCCGGTATTCACCAAGTACGCCTCTGCCCCTGCCGCTTGCATACGTTTTACTAACACTTCCGCATATTGTGTTGGGTGAAGCGTTAAGAATGCCGCACCAAAACAAGCAGAGAACGTTGGTGTTGGTTCGGTGATACCCCGTTCCGTCCCCGCCAATTTTGCCGTGAAACCGGATAAGAAATAATACTTGGTTTGTTCCGGTGTTAATTTAGAAACCGGTGGTAACACCCCAAAGGCATCGGCAGTGAGGAAAATCACTTTGGTGGCATGACCTGCACGGGAAATCGGCTTAACAATATTATCAATGTGGTAAATTGGGTAGGACACACGGGTATTTTCGGTTTTTGAACCATCATCAAAATCCACAGAACCGTCAGCACGAACCACCACATTTTCTAACAAGGCATCACGGCGAATGGCACGATAAATATCCGGTTCGTTTTCTTCGGAAAGATGAATAGTTTTCGCATAGCAGCCCCCTTCGAAGTTGAAGACACCGACATCATCCCAGCCGTGCTCATCATCACCGATTAATTCACGTTTCGGATCCGTTGAAAGCGTGGTTTTACCTGTGCCGGATAAGCCAAAGAAGACCGCAACATCACCTTCCTTGCCCACGTTCGCAGAACAGTGCATGGAAGCGACACCTTTGAGCGGTAGGAAATAGTTCATCATAGAGAACATCCCTTTTTTCATTTCGCCACCATACCAAGTCCCGCCGATTAATTGAATTCGCTCTGTTAAATTGAATGCCACAAAGTTTTCAGAATTTAATCCCTGTTCTTTCCAGTTTGGATTGGTGACTTTAGAACCGTTCATCACCACAAAATCCGGTTCAAAATTTTTCAATTGTTCTTCTGTTGGGCGGATAAACATATTTTTTACAAAGTGCGCTTGCCATGCCACTTCAGTCACAATACGCACGGCAATGCGATCTTGTTCGCTTGCTCCACAGAAACCGTCAATTACAAACAAGCGTTTGCGGGAAAGTTGATTGGTGACTAAATCTTTCAGGCTTTGCCAGGTTGCCTGATTCATCGGTTTATTATCATTTTTTGCCGCATCCGATGTCCACCAAACGGTATCTTTGGTTTTTTCATCTAATACAATGTATTTATCTTTTGGGGAACGACCGGTAAAAATGCCGGTATCCACCGCCACCGCACCGGTTGTGGTTAATGTGCCTTTTTCAAAGCCCTCTAAACCCGGTTTGGTTTCTTCTTCGAATAATTGCTCATAGCTTGGATTATAGACAACGTCTTTTACATCATAAATGCCTAATGTTTCAAGTTGTTTGATTACTTTGTTTACATCTGTCATAACTCACCTCTTATTAAATTAAAGTCTAAAATTTAACCTGAGGGTATTCTAAAGAAAGGCAATTAAAAAAAATGTTAAGTAGATCTCATTTTTATAAATTGATGTCGCTTTTGAATTTTTTTAGATAGATTTTATGATCAGTATCAAAAAGTGCGGTTATTTTTTGAAAGGAAAGTGGTGAAAAAATGCTTTCTAAATGAATTTCGCCCTCAGCACCAAAGAGGATGAGGGCGTATTATTCGGATGATTAATTATGCAATGAGCCTCTCAGGCTTAGAGAATATGCTCATATTTTTCTAACATTTCTTTTGGCCACACGCTGGATTGCACCTCGCCAATATGTTTTTTACGCAATAAGAACATTGCCATTCGTGACTGACCAATTCCACCGCCAATGGAAAGCGGTAATTTCCCGCTTAGCAACTCTTGATGCCAATCCATTTTTAAACAATCTTCTTTGCCACTTAAAGCCACTTGCAAACGAAGTGCTGCGTCATCCACACGAATCCCCATAGAAGACAACTCAAATGCGCTATTGAGCTGTTCGTTCCAAACGAGGATATCGCCATTTAAACCTTTGTAGCCGTTTTCAGATTCTGTTGTCCAGTCATCGTAGTCCGGCGCACGTCCATCGTGAGGTTTACCATCAGAGAGTTTACCGCCGATACCAATTAAAAATACCGCCCCATATTCTTTACAGATCGCATTTTCCCGCGCTTTACTGGAAAGATCAGGATAGCGTTTCACTAAATCTTCACTGTGAACAAAGGTAATTTGTTTTGGCAACACAGAAGGAATATCGAAACGCGCCTCCACTGCAAGTTCTGTCAAACGAATAGCGCGATAAATAGCATTAACGGTTTCTTTTAAGTAAGCGAGGTTACGGCGACCTTCCGGAATCACTTTTTCCCAGTCCCATTGATCCACGTAAATAGAGTGGGTTGGATCTAAGGAATCCTCATCGGGACGTAATGCCTTCATATGTACAAAAAGCCCTTCCCCCTCTTTAAAGTGAAAACGTGCAAGGGTATGGCGTTTCCATTTTGCCAAAGAGTGAACCACTTCATACACGGCATTTGGAATACACTTCACATGCACTTGAACGGCTTTCTCAATACCGGATAAGTTATCTTGCATTCCGTTGCCAACCTCGCTAAGAATAGGGCCTTGCACTTCAATAATCCCTAATTGCTCGATTAAATTTTGAGTGAAGGTGTTTTTAACAAAACTAATTTCTTGTTGTTGTAAAATAAATGTTTTTTTCATCTTTTCCGCCTGTTTTAAAAGGATAAGTAAAATTTTGAGCATTATTCAATAAATCACAACTTTCTTTCAAGTGATTTATTTACATTTAAAATAATTTTAAATATTATTTAATTAAATGATGATTTATTAGATTAATTCTAAAGGAGCCTATGCTATGCACAATATTGATAATCTTGATCAACAAATTCTTCGTGTTCTCACTAAAGATGCGCGCACCCCCTATGCCGAAATGGCAAAAAATTTTGGTGTCAGCCCCGGCACAATTCACGTTCGTGTAGAAAAAATGCGCCAATCCGGGGTGATTGAAGGCACGAAAGTCATTATTGATGAACGTAAACTTGGCTATGACGTTTGTTGTTTTATCGGGATCATTTTAAAAAGTGCAAAAGATTACGAAAAAGTGATTAAAAAGCTGGAAACCTTTGATGAAGTGGTGGAAGCCTATTACACCACGGGAAATTACTCCATTTTCATCAAGGTGATGACTCACACCATCGCCGAATTACATTCTGTTCTCGCCACGAAAATTCAGTTAATTGATGAGATTCAATCCACCGAAACACTGATTTCAATGCAGAATCCTATTTTGAGGGATATTAAACCGTAAATATCTTAAAAAACCCGGTATTATGCAACACTTGCACAATGTTGCTTTTTGTTATCTTGTAGGGACACAC